>JAZNXH010000169.1:0-3200 GCA_045593785.1 Lachnospiraceae bacterium | reverse complement strand
CAACAGTTCTACCAAATGGTTGTTTGCAAGCGGCATATACTTCACGAGGATTTCTCCCACAATACCCACTCTTGGCTTTTGTATTGTTTCATCAATTGCCAAGTTGTCAAAAGAATCTACAATTTTGTGACACACGCTCTTATATGTATGTTCTGCCCCTGGATTCACCAACGTTTCTATACAGATGCGCTCCCATGCCTCACATAGATGATCGGCACTTCCTTTGATTAATTCATATGGTCTGACACGATAAAGACAACGCATCAGCAAATCTCCAAGCACAAGTCCCTTTGCAGCTGTCAGAAGCAGCTTCATTGACATATGAAAGCCTTCATTTTGCTCCATTCCATTCGCATTTAAAGAAATAACCGGTATGTGAGAATATCCGGCCTTATCCAAAGCTCTCCTTATAAATCCAACGTAATTACTTGCACGACAGCATCCTCCTGTCTGTGTCATAATGATGGCCAGTCTGTCTGTATCGTATCTGCCGGAGAGTACCGCTTCCATAATCTGACCTACAACTGTAATGGATGGAAAACACGCATCATTGTTGACATATTTAAGCCCCACATTAATTGCCTCTCGGTTATCATTGTCAAGGACCTCCATGTTATATCCGTACTTTTGAAATACCGGCTGTATAATTCGAAAATGAATCGGACTCATCTGCGGCGCCAGAATGGTATAATTGTCTTTCTTCATTTTTTTGGTATATTCTGCACGATCATACATTACTGGCCATGGCTCAGCCTGTATCTTCTTTTCTTTCCGAAGTTTCATGGCCGCCATCAGACTTCGTATGCGGATACGCGCAGCCCCTAAATTACTAATCTCATCTATTTTAAGCAAGGTATATAACTTCTTGCTGTTTTCCATGATTTCATGAACTTGATCCGTAGTCACTGCATCCAAACCACAGCCAAAGGAATTAAGTTGTACCAGTTCCAAGTCATCATCCTGGCAGACATATTCTGCCGCCGTATATAAGCGTGAATGATACACCCATTGATCCGTCACTCGCAGAGGACGTTCCGGTTCAAAGTCAATTGGAAGGCTGTCTTCTGTGAAAACTGTCAGTCCATAAGAAGCAATCATCTCCGGTATACCATGATTAATTTCCGGGTCTATATGATAAGGTCTTCCCACAAGCACAATTCCCTGTCCTCTGTTCTTATGCATTTCATGCAGAATGCGTGTTCCTTCTCGTCGAATATCTTCTTTCGCCTGAAGTTGTTCTTTCCATGCCTTTGACATGGCAAGACGCACTTCCTTCTCCGGAATCTTCCACTCTTCCTGACAGACTTGTACCATTCGATCCGCAACCGTTTTCTCATCCGTAAAAGCAAGGAACGGTCGAATAAACCGAATATTCTTATCTGAAATTGACTCTACATTATTTTTCAAATTCTCCGGATAACCCACCACCATTGGACAGTTGTAATGATTCTGCGCACCTTGTGTTTCCTGTCTCTCATAAAACACACAAGGATAAAAAATAGTTTCAATTCCTTCCTTTATCAGCCATTCCACATGACCGTGTGCCAGCTTTGCCGGATAGCATTCTGACTCAGATGGAATCGACTCCATTCCCATCTCGTAAATTTTTCTCTTGGAAAATGGAGATAACACAACACGGAATCCAAGTTCTTTCCAAAACGTTGCCCAAAACGGATAATTTTCATAAATATTTAAAACTCTTGGAATACCGATTGTTCCTCGCGCTGCTTGTTCTTCTGATAGCGACTGGTAATCAAAAATTTTTCTTCTCTTGTATTCCACCATATTAGCCGCTTTCTTTGTGCCGTTTCCGCCAAGTCCTTTTTCGCAGCGATTTCCTGTGATATATTTTCTTCCGCCTTCAAACTGATTGACGGTAAGCATACAATGGTTCTCGCATCCCTGACATCTCCGGCTGGATGAAGTATATTGAAGCGCAATAATTTCTTCGAGCGAAAGCATCGTACTCTTCTGGCCTTTATAACTTTTTCTTGCTAACAGTGCCCCGCCGAAGGCTCCCATGATGCCGGATATATCCGGACATACTGCATGTACACCTGCAATTTCTTCAAATGCACGAAGCACGGCATGGTTATAGAAGGTACCACCCTGCACGACCACATGCTTTCCAAGTTCACTGGCACTTCCTAATTTAATGACTTTAAACAATGCATTCTTGATAACAGAATATGCAAGTCCGGCGGAGATATCTTCTACCGTAGCCCCTTCCTTCTGTGCCTGCTTTACATTGGAATTCATAAATACCGTGCATCGAGTACCTAAATCCACCGGATTTTCTGCAAACAATGCTTTTTCTGCAAAGGTCTCTGCCGTGTAGCCAAGGGATTCTGCAAAGTTTTCTATGAAGGACCCACAGCCGGACGAACAGGCTTCATTTAACATAATGTTATTCACCACACCGTCTTTTAACTGAATACACTTCATATCCTGCCCGCCAATATCCAATACGCAGTCTACCTCTGGTTCAAAGAAAGATGCAGCTTCACAGTGTGCAATCGTTTCTACTTCGCCTTCGTCTAATCCAAAGGCATTTTTGAGTAAATTTTCTCCATATCCGGTTGAGCAGGAACGTACAATCTTTGCCGTGTCCGGCAGTTTTTCTTTTAACTGTGCGATTCCTTCCATTGCAGTCTGTATTGGATTTCCCTGATTGCCGGAATAATAGGAAAACAGAAGTTCTCCCTGCTCTCCAATTAGTGCCATTTTGGTAGTAGTGGAACCTGCATCGATTCCCAGATAACAATTCCCAGTATAAGTATCAAGATTTCCTTTCGGCACGACCGCCTTATTGTGTCGCTCACAAAAACCTTTGTATTCCTCCTGTGTTTGAAACAACGCAGGTAAACGAGGCATTTCAAAGGAAACGGCAACACCTTCCTCTAATCTTTCGATAAGTTCATCCAGTGCCATAGGCTCGGTCTGTTTACCTTCCAGCGCGGCACCCATTGCGGCAAATAAGTGTGAATTGTTCGGATCCACAGTCGTTTCCAGCGTTAAGTTCAATGTTCTTATAAAAGCCTTCTTTAACTCAGGCATGAAATGTAACGGACCTCCCAGGAAAGCAACACATCCTCGAATCGGTTTCCCGCACGCCAACCCGGAAATTGTCTGATTCACAACCGCTTGAAAAATGGATGCGGCTAAGTCTGCTTTGCTTGCCCCTTCATTAATCAGCGGCT
>JAZNXH010000168.1:0-22212 GCA_045593785.1 Lachnospiraceae bacterium | reverse complement strand
AATGGATTTCAGTTTATGATGAATAAGTTAATGCAGAAGTCAGATAATCCATTGGCATATCCTGAAAATCGTTTAACGGATATGATAACAAATTTTGGAGCAGAATTGCTACTTATTATACTTACTTTTATTACACCAATGCTTGGTAATAAAGGTGTGGTTTTTGCAGTTTTCTTTGGTATAGGTGAAACAGTTGTACATACAATCTTTAGTATTATTACTTTGAATCATTATAAGTCAAAAGGAAAGAAAACACTATATTCTCCAGGATTAATTACTGCATGGTGTTTATTGTTAGAAGTAAGTATATATGGTATTTATTGGTTGACAACATCAGGAACATTTGTAAAATCTGATTTATGGGGATTAGCTTTTGTAGCATTTCTCATCATATTTATGATTCGTTTGCCTTTTATTATTTCCAATAAAATAAAAAGTACGAAGTATGCATATACCGAAATGGGATATTTTGAAAAGTATGAGAATTGATTTTACTTTATAAACTCTAAATTAGTAAAGCACTCGAAAATTTCAGTTTGTCAGAGAGACAAATTCCAATTTATCGAACAGATTAAGTTATCAGTTCACGGAGTGAAAGCGATGTGAGAGTGGATTTGTTTTGAGTCTGTCGCTTCTTCGTCGCTTGAAGTGAGTAAGCAAAACGATTAGGACAAGCCACTTGGAGAACCAATCGAGGCGAGGATCTTGTTATACCAACCCTTGTTTTCTGCATTTTCATCGTGTTCAAGGCCTGTTATCCGCAAGCTAAAAGCCCTGAGAAATCAGGGCTTTTTCTTTTTCGTGTTGCATTTCGTGTTGCATATGATAAAGTAGTAAGTAAATTAGTCTTTAACAAAAAGAGTAATTGTATGAACGTATGGCAATTATCCGGTTTGTTTAAAAGAAAAAAGGTAATGGAGAGAACAATGAGTTTTGATATTAGAACTTGCGAAGGAAACGATGCAAAATTTATCCGCAGCAGTCTGGTACAGTATAATATCAGCAAAGTGCCGAAGACGCAGGAAGTGGAGTTTGAGCCGGTCAATCGTAAAATCGTGGACGAAGACGGTAATATCATTGGTGGATGTCTTGCGGAAGTATATTGCTGGAATATTATGTTCATCGATATTTTGTGGTTCGATGAAGCGTACCGGAAACAAGGCTTAGGCTCACAGATGTTGCAGGAGATGGAGCGCATTGCGAGAGAGAAGAATTGCACATTGATCCATCTGGATACCTATGATTTTCAAGCGAAGGATTTTTATCTGAAACATGGATTTGAAGTGTTCGGGGTGCTGGAGGATTGCCCACTGGGACATTGCAGGTATTTCTTGAAGAAGAGCTTGAAATAGCGAACGGAGGAAAATGATATGAAGTGTCCGAAATGTGGGGAAAACATGGTGCCGGGAGAAATTGTGAATAATCATTTTGTTGATGTATTTTGGCTGCCGAAGGTATTCTTTGAAAAGAGTGTGTTGGGTGTTGCGTGGCCGTTCAAAAAAGCAATTGAGAAAAACGAAGGAATAATAATTAAGACACACAATAATATGAGCGAAGCGTCGCGAAGCTACGGATGCCAAAAGTGCAAAATCGTTATCACGGAGTGCGAATAAGAAAGGGACATATGTATGGAACTGAAATATATGGAGAATAAAGATAAGGACTTCGTAATGAGCATCGACACCCACGTGAATGACGGGCAGTACGCGAATCATGTTCTTACCAAATCCGGTTATGTGATATGGGACGGCGAAGAGCCGGTCGGATTGATGCACCATGCAGTTCTGTGGGATAACCTGCCGTTCCTGAATCTGATTTACATAAAGGAAGAATACAGAGTGAAAGGCTACGGTACAGAAGCCATGCGCTTGTGGGAAGAAGATATGAAGAATCGGGGATATAAGATGGTTCTGATATCGACACAGGTGGATGAGTACGCACAGCATTGGTACCGGAGGCTTGGTTATGTGGATTGCGGTGGGCTTCTGATGAACGGAACTCCGTTTGAACAGCCCATGGAGATGTTTATGCGGAAGGTTCTGTAAGAAAAAATAAAAATAATGCTTGACTTTATTGCTATAAAGCGGTAAAATCCAAAATATCAAAATCAATAAAGAACAAATGCGTCTGAGCAGGAACAAGTAAGTACGGATGGAACCTGGAGAGAGTTGCCGGTTGGTGCGAGGCAAAGGGAAAGACCGAACCGAATTCATCCTGTGAGCAGTGCACCGAACAAGATATCTTAAGTAGGCTGCAACGGGAGTTCCCGTCATAGAACAAGAGTGTTGTTTGACACTTGAAAAGGCCGCAATCGTGAGAAAGCGGTAAATTGAGGTGGTACCACGGGAGATATCTCGTCCTCTGTATTCTGAACCGGATGCAGAGGACTTTTTTATTTGCCTTTATCCGTCTTCAGAGAAAATTCTGGTAAATAAGATAGAAAGGACGAAGAACAATGGCAGAAAAGTATTATCAACAAGAATTCGAGACCATGTCTAGAGAAGACATGAAGAAGCTCCAGTCGGAGAAGCTGGTAAAGCAGGTAAAGCACGTATATGAGAACGTAGCTTACTACCGGAATCTGATGGATGAAAAGGGTGTAAAGCCGGAGGATATTCAAAGCATTGATGATCTTCATAAGCTCCCGTTCCTGTCAAAGGCAGACCTTCGTGATGCGTATCCGTATGGACTACTGGCAAAGCCTTTAAATGATTGTGTACGCATTCACTCTACTTCCGGAACAACCGGACGACGTGTGGTAGCATTTTATACCCAGAACGATGTTGACTTGTGGGAAGATTGCTGTGCAAGAGCAATCATGGCAGCAGGAGGTACGGAAGAGGACGTATGTCAGGTGGCATACGGTTACGGTCTCTTCACCGGTGGAGCCGGTCTTCACGGTGGTTCCCACCGTGTCGGCAGTTTGACCCTTCCGATGTCTTCCGGTAACACGGAACGCCAGATTCAGTTCATGATGGACCTCAATGCAACCATCCTGTGCTGTACTCCGTCTTATGCAGCATATATCGGTGAATCTTTGAAAGAAGCAGGATACAAGCCGGAGGATATTCCGCTCAAGGCAGGTATCTTCGGTGCAGAACCATGGACAGAAGAGATGCGCCATAATATTGAAGAGACGCTTGGCATCAAGGCATATGATATTTACGGTCTGACTGAGACTTCCGGTCCCGGAGTATCGTTTGAATGTTGTGAGCAGACGGGCATGCATGTAAATGAAGATCATTTCTATCCGGAAATTATTGACCCGGATACCGGCGAAGTGCTTCCGGACGGCGAGAAGGGTGAGTTGGTATTTACTGCACTCGATAAGGAAGCGTTCCCGCTGTTACGTTACCGTACCCGCGATATCTGCGTATTGTCCCGCAAGAAATGTTCCTGTGGCCGTACTCTCGTAAAGATGGCAAAGCCGATGGGAAGAACGGATGATATGTTAATTATCCGTGGTGTAAACGTATTCCCGAGCCAGATTGAGACTGTACTCCTGAACGAAGGCTACCAGCCGAACTATCAGATTGTGGTTGACCGTGTAAATAATAACGATACTTTCGAAGTAAATGTAGAGATGAATCCGGAGCAGTTTACCGATAAGGTGAGCGAGATTCTTACGATGGAGAAGTCTCTTGCCAATGCAATGAAGACGATGCTCGGTATTAATCCTACCGTACATTTGGTAGCGCCGAAGACCATTGCACGAAGCGAAGGCAAGGCAGTGCGTGTAGTCGATAAGCGTAAGTTAATCTAATATCAGAAGGAGGGCTTTTGTATGGCAATCAGACAGTTAACAGTTTTTGTTCAGAACAAACAGGGTGCGCTCGTATCGATTACTGAGGCACTGGCAGCAAATCAGGTAAATATCCGTGCACTTTCGATTGCAGAGACCGAAGATTTCGGTATTCTCCGCCTGATTGTAAATGATGAAGAGACCGCACAGAAGACACTTTCTGATGCAGGTTACCTGATTAAGGTGACGGAAGTAGTTGGTGTCAAGATCGGCGATGCACCGGGTAAACTGACCGGCGCACTGGCAGTGCTTGACAGAGCAGGCATTAATCTGGAGTACTTGTATGCATTCATGGCACGTACCGAAAAGCATGCTTATGTGGTACTTCGTGTAGAAGACAACGAGATTACGGAAGCTGCACTGGAAGCAGCAGGATACCATCTGATTACAAGTGCGGATATTTGTAAACTGTAAGAGAATAAGAAAACATGGAACAGGCAGCAGGACTTTTCTGGAAAATACAGAGAAGTCCTGTTTTTCTTGACAAACCACCCTCGGAGAGTAGATAATAAATTTTGTATCGGCATCGATACAGTAAGACAGGCTTAGCCGGAACGGATGGCGTTATGGCACAGATTACATGTAATGGTGTGACACTTGGTTACGAAGGAAAACCGGTGGTCAGAAACCTGAACTTTGAAGTAAAAAAAGGCGATTATCTCTGCATCGTAGGTGAAAACGGTTCAGGTAAGAGTACCCTGATCAAGGCACTCCTGAAGCTGAAGACTCCGATGGAGGGTAGTATTGTAATGGGCGAAGGGTTGCTTCCGTCCGAGATTGGTTACTTGCCGCAGCAGACGATTGTGCAGCGGGATTTTCCGGCATCCGTAAGGGAGATTGTGCTCTCCGGTGTCTTGAATTCCTGCGGGATGCGTCCGTTCTACGGAAAACGCGAGAAAGAACGTGCAGAGCAGAGTATGGAATTACTGAAGATTGCAGACATCGCAGGGAAGTGTTACCGCGAATTGTCCGGAGGTCAGCAACAACGCGTGTTATTGGCACGTGCGCTCTGTGCAACGAGTAAACTTCTCTTGCTGGACGAGCCGGTAGCAGGACTGGATCCTGTTGTATCCAAGGAACTTTATGAAGTAATTGAGCAGTTAAATAAAGAACAGAAAATAACGATAGTGATGGTGACACACGACATCGCGGCAGCAGTGGTGCATGCAAGTCATATCCTGCATGTCAGCGAACAGCCGTTGTTCTTCGGTACGGCGAAGGATTATCGCAAGACCGAAGTGGGTAACTACTATCTGTCGATAACGGGAGGTTGTACGCACGATGATTGATACTTTACAGATGTACTTTTCCTTTCCGTTTGTACGCTATGCATTGATTGTCGGAGTGCTGATTGCGGTGTCTTCCTCTTTGCTTGGCGTATCGTTGGTGCTAAAACGTTTTTCGTTTATCGGTGACGGACTTTCGCACGTGGCATTCGGTGCATTGGCAATTGCTTCTGTGCTGCATATCAGCAGTGACATGCTGGTTGTGCTTCCGGTAACGGCATTGTCCGCCGTGTTGCTCCTGTGGACCGGGCAGAACCGTAAAATCCGCGGAGATGCGGCGATCGCAATGATTTCGGTCGGCGCGCTGGCAGTCGGATATCTGTTGCTCAACGTGTTCTCTACCTCAGCAAATGTATCGGGAGATGTATGTGCGACCTTGTTTGGTTCCACCTCGATTCTGACTCTGACCAAGACCGATGTATGGCTTTGTATTATTATCTCACTGGTAGTGATTCTTGCATTCGTATTCCTGTATCACAGAATCTTTGCAGTTACCTTTGACGAGACCTTTGCACAGGCAACCGGGTTAAGGACGAACTTGTACAACCTTCTGATTGCACTGATTACGGCACTTGTTATCGTGCTTGCGATGAATCTGGTTGGCTCGCTTTTAATCTCTGCCTTGATTATTTTCCCGGCCTTGTCCGCGATGCGTTTGTTCAAGACATTCCGTGCAGTAATTGTGTGTTCGGCAGTACTCTCGGTTGTATGTGCGGTTGTCGGAATTCTTGTGTCGATTCTGGCGTCCACACCGGTCGGAGCGACGATTGTGAGCATTGATATCATTGCATTTTTGCTGTGTCTGGTTACGGGACGGATATTGCAGAGGAGTTGAATATGAAACGATTTGCGAAACTTGCCTTACTTTTGGCAACCATTATCTGGGGATCTTCATTCATCATCATGAAGAATGCAGTGGACCAGATACCGACTCCGTATCTGCTCGGCATCCGTTTCTCGGTTGCTGCAGTGCTTCTGGCAATCATTTTTGCCAAACGCTTAAAGCAGATTAATAAAGAATATATCTGGCAGAGCGCTATCATCGGGCTTTGCCTTTATCTTGCATATTTTGTACAGACGTTGGGACTGGCACGCACGACGCCCGGGAAAAATGCATTCCTGACGGCGGTGTATTGCATCATTGTACCGTTCCTGTATTGGATTGTGGACCGGAAACGTCCGGGAAAAAGCAATGTGATAGCGGCTTTTCTTTGTGTAGCAGGAATCGGATTGGTGTCACTGACCAGCGACCTTACGATGGGACTTGGCGATGCACTGACGCTGGTGGGTGGATTTTTCTACGCGGCACACATTGTTGTGGTGGCAAAATTCGGTAATGACAAGGATATGTTTGTGGTGACGACGTTACAGTTTGCGTACTGTGCGCTGTATGCGGGCATCACAGCGTTGATTCTGCGCCCACAGATGAATCTGGTAGTGAACAGTAATCTCTGTATTGCACTGGCGTATCTGGCAGTAGCCTGTACCGCGGTAGCGTTGCTATTACAGAATCTCGGACAGAAGTATACACATCCGTCTTCGGCATCCCTGATTCTGTCACTGGAATCCGTTTTCGGTGTTGTTTTTTCAGTTCTGTTTTATGATGAGAAGCTGACGCTTCAAATTGTTGCAGGTTTTGCGTTGATTTTTGTTGCGATTGTGATTTCGGAATGTTTTTCAACAGGAAAGAAAAATAAAAAATGCATCGTGCCGGAATAGAAAGGAATTTGTCGAAGAGATAATTCGACAGTCCGACCGGATATGACATTTTCCAACTCTATTAATTCGTTATTATGTCTTGGGGCCTACGGGAGATATTTTCCTGTCCTATGACGGAACGGATGATGGAGGGGTTATGGAGACAAAAGAAAAACAGCGGTATTATGAGCAGATTTATCGTGAGACCAGACCGGCAGTGGAACATTATCTTGCAATTTTGTTACATAACAGCAGTGCAGTGGAAGATGTAATCCAGGAGGTGTATCTGGAAGCCTATCGGAAGCTGGATGTTTTAGTACATCATCCGGAGCCGAGGGGCTTTTTGTTTCGTGTAGCACGGAATAAAGCACTGCATTGGATCCGGGATAAGAATCGGATTGACCGTGCGGAGTTTCTGTGCGAGGACTCCGTACTTACAACGAAGGAAGATGAAGGCGATGCGTTCGAGGAAGCAGATATTCGTATGACGGTCCAGAGTGTGCTGACCGAAGAGGAATACCGTTTGTTTGATGCACATTACATTCGTGGGTATACGGAGAAAGAGATTGCCGCGACCAGACAGAAGTCGCATGCATCCGTTCGTATGAATTGTTGTCGCATGACGAAAAAACTTCGTAAGTCCATTATGAATGACGGTATGTGAAGATAAAAACGATTAAAGTTTACGACATGTATCTGTAAGCAGATTTGGGGAAAGTATGGGATACGATTATTCAAAAACAGTAGAATTTTTCTTGGATTGGTATGAATTGAATGCCCGAATTCTGCCTTGGCGTTCGGATCCGAAGCCTTATTATGTCTGGGTATCGGAGATTATGCTGCAACAGACGAGAGTGGAAGCTGTGAAGGGGTATTTTGAGCGTTTTATCGAAGCACTTCCGGATGTGAAGGCATTGGCAGAGGCAGACGATGAAGTGCTCCTGAAGTTATGGGAAGGCTTAGGGTATTACAGCAGAGTACGCAACATGAAGAAAGCTGCGATTCGGATTATGGAGGAATACGGAGGGGAGATTCCTTCCGATTATGCGGTATTGTGCGAACTTCCGGGTATCGGTGCCTATACGGCGGGTGCGATTGCTTCGATCGCATATGGTTTGCCGGAACCGGCAGTGGATGGAAATGTACTTCGTGTGATGAAACGGATTGCCGGAAGTATGGATGATATCTCAAAAGAATCCGTAAAAAAAGAACTGCGTGAGGACTTAAAGGCTGTGATGCCGATTGGGAGATGCCCGGAGTTTACGCAGAGTATCATGGAACTGGGGGCATTGGTCTGTATTCCGAATGGAAAGCCTCTTTGCGAGCAGTGTCCTATGATGCACCTGTGCAGGGCATTTCATGAAGACACCATCGATCAGATTCCGGTGAAACCTGTAGCGAAACAACGAAGAATCGAAGAAATGACCGTTTATGTTATGGAATGCGACGGGAAGTTTGCTCTGCACAAACGTGAGAATAAAGGTTTGCTGGCAGGACTTTGGGAACTTCCGAACGTGCAAGGGATACAAAAGAAACAAGACATTGCAGAGCAATTTCCGGTGCATGCAATCGAAGAACTCGGAAAGGCAAAGCATATTTTCTCTCATGTGGAATGGCACATGATGGGATATTATTTGAAACTGGCAGAACCGTTGGGGGCGTACGAGTGGAAGCACCCGTCGGAAATAGAAAATGAGATTGCGATACCGACGGCGTTTGCTGCATATACGAAAAAGATTTTATAATATTCATAAAAAATTCACGAATGCAGGTCGGGTATGACTTGCATTCGTGAATTTGTTCGCGGTATAATATATAAGATTGTGGCCTGTGTAGTATCAAGCAGACCATGGAAAGGTTAGGGTGTATTAATGAAGAAAAAGAGAATCAGTTATTGGAAATACATCAAATCGAACCTGTTGTTCTTTATCCTGGGTCCGATTTTGATGTTAACTGAAGTGGCAGGTGAAGTAATCATGCCGCGTCTGATGGCATCTTCGTTGAAGTATGGTGTTTCTGCTGAATATGGTGTGGTAGAAGCCTTTGGCAGAGAGTGGTCGGGAGTTCCATATATCATACTGATTGGTATCTGTATGGTGCTGACTGCACTTCTCATGCTTGCCGGTGGTGTTGGCGGTAACTACTGTGCAACACGTGCAGGTACGGGATTTGCGGCAGGACTGCGAAAAGATATCTTCTATCGTATTCAGGATTTTTCGTTCGCGAACATTGATAGTTTCAGCACAGGATCTCTGGTAACCCGTCTGACGAACGACGTAACGCAGATGCAGAACTTTACCCGTATGTCATTGATTATGTTACTGCGTGCTCCGGGTATGATGATTGGTGCAATTATTATGGCACTGAATATGAATGCAAGTCTTGCAACGGTTATCTTGTATGTTGTGCCGGTGATGGCAGTTGTGATAGCATTTGTGCTGAAGACATCCTTCCCGCGTTTTACTATCATGCAGAAGAAGATTGACCGTCTGAATTCTGCCATCCGTGAGAATCTGACCAATGTACGTGTTGTTAAATCACTCGTGCGCGAAGATTATGAGTGTGAGAAGTTTTACGAGGCGAATGAAGATCTGAAGGATAATTCCATGCGTGCATTCAATATCATGATTATCATGATGCCGGTTATGTCCTTAATCATGAATGCAACGACCTTGGTGGTTGTACTGGTGGCAGGACGTCAGATTATTGTTGGTGATATGCCGGTGGAAGATCTGACTGCGTTTACTACATATACGGTACAGATTTTATCCTCCCTGATGATGCTGTCCATGATTTTTATGCAGAGTTCCCGTGCAATGGCTTCCTCCAAGCGTATCAAGGAAGTGCTTTGTGCAGACATTGACTTGACGGACACAGGCTGTGCGCAGCCGGAGGCTCAGGTAACCGAAGGTAAGATTGAGTTTAAAAATGTATCTTTCCGATACTTCAAGAACAGTACGGGAAAGGTGCTGGATGATGTAAGTCTTACGATTGAACCCGGACAGACCGTTGGTATCATCGGTTCGACCGGTTCCGGCAAGACGACTTTGGTACAGATGATTCCGCGTCTCTATGATACAGATGAAGGTGAAGTACTGGTAGACGGTGTGAATGTAAAGGACTATAAGCTTGAGAATCTTCGTAACGGTGTCGGCATGGTGCTTCAGAAAAATGTTCTTTTCTCCGGTACGATTGAAGAAAACCTGATGTGGGGTGACCGCGAGGCAACGGAAGAAGAAATGAAAGCTGCGGCACAGGCGGCACAAGCAGCTCTGTTTATCGACAGCTTCAAGGAAGGTTATGCGACGGAACTCGGTCAGGGTGGTGTGAACTTATCCGGTGGTCAGAAGCAACGTGTCTGCATCGCAAGAGCGCTGCTGAAAAAACCGAAAATATTGATTCTGGATGATAGTACCAGTGCGGTGGATACTGCAACGGAAGCGCATATCCGTGAAGCATTCCGCACGACACTGAAAGATACAACGAAGTTGATTATTGCACAGCGTATCTCCTCCGTACAGGATGCCGACTGTATCGTAGTATTGGATGAGGGTTGCATTGTAGGAAAAGGAACACACGAAGAACTCCTTGCTTCCTGCGAGGAATATCAGGAAATCTGTTATTCCCAGATGGATAAGGAGGTGAGCGCATGAGTAAAGAAAAGAACTTCGATATGCCGTTGGGCTCAGGAAACATGCCTCCGGTAATGCCACCGATTGATGAAAGTAAGCTTACGTCGCAAGAGAAACGCCTTATAAATCTGAAGAAAAAATATCAGAAGCATGCAGCTGCGGCTGCACCGGGCAGAGGTCCGGGCGGTGGTCCACGTGGACCGCATATGATGGGTAAAAAAGGCAAGCCGAAGGACATGAAAAAGACACTGGGCCGCCTGATGAGCTATGTCGGCAGAGAGAAAAAGAAGATTTGTCTGGCGTTTGTTTGTGTTATTTTTACGACAGTATCGAACCTTGCGGCATCTTATGTACTGCGCCCGGTTATTAACTCACTTGGAGACAGTTATAAACTGTGGCGTGCTGCGGCAGATGCAGACAAGGCCGGGATTCTAAAAGATGCATTTATGACCCTGGTACTGCAGATGTTTGTAATGGCAGTGATTTATCTGATTGGTATTGCGGCATCGTATTGTCAGCAGCGCATTATGGTCGGTGTGTCTCAGCGCGCATTGCAAAGGATGCGGAACGACCTGTTTGATAAAGTACAGAAACTTCCGGTGCGTTTTTATGATTCCAACAGCCATGGTGAATTGATGAGCCGGTTTACGAACGATGTGGATGCTATCGGTGAGATGGTGACGCATACGGTAATCCAGATATTTTCCGGTGTGCTTACTTTGGTCGGAACCCTGTGCCTGATGCTGTATACCAATGTGATCTTAAGCCTTGTGACCTTTGTGACGCTCCCGCTTATGATGTTTGCAGCTGCGACCCTGGCAAAGAAAAGTGGAAGATACTTCGGCGAGCAGCAGGCATCTCTTGGTGCGATGAACGGTTTTATTGAAGAGACCGTAAGCGGCCAGAAGGTAGTCAAAGTATTCTGCCATGAGGAATCCTGTAAGCAGGATTTTGACCTGATTAATGATGACCTGAGAAAGAACCAGGTGCGTGCCCAGTTTGTTGGTGGTATCATGGGACCGGTTATGGGTAATCTGACGCAGGTAAGTTATGCACTTACGGTAGCAGTTGGTGCGATTCTTTGTGTGACAAGAGGATTTGATATCGGTGGCGTTACCATCTTTACAAACTATTCCCGTCAGTTCAGCCGTCCGATCAACGAGCTTTCCATGCAGATGACCACCATCATGTCGGCACTTGCCGGTGCAGAACGTGTGTTTAAGATTATGGATCAGGAGCCGGAAGCAGAGGATCGCGAAGGTGCAGTTGAACTTACTGACGTACAGGGTAATGTGGTATTTGAAAATGTTACCTTCGGTTATCTTCCGGATAAGACCGTACTTCATAACATCAGTTTGTATGCAAAACCGGGACAGAAAGTAGCATTTGTCGGTTCTACTGGTGCAGGTAAGACGACCATTACCAATTTGTTGAACCGTTTCTACGATATCAATGAAGGAAAAATCACCATTGACGGTATTGATATCATGGATATCAAGCGCGAGAGTCTGAGAGAGAACATTGCAATGGTTCTGCAGGATACCCACCTGTTTACCGGAACCGTGCGGGAGAATATCCGTTACGGTCGTCTGGATGCAACGGACGAAGAGGTAGAAGCAGCAGCGAAGACTGCAAGTGCACATTCGTTCATCATGCGTCTGGAGCATGGTTACGATACGATGCTGGAAGGTGATGGTGCTAACTTAAGTCAGGGTCAACGTCAGCTCCTTAACATTGCTCGTGCAGCCATCTCAAAAGCGCCGATTCTGGTACTGGATGAGGCAACCAGTTCCGTCGATACCAGAACGGAAAAGCATATCGAGCATGGTATGGATCGCCTGATGAAGAACCGTACAACCTTCGTAATCGCACACCGTCTGTCGACGGTACGAAATTCCAATGTGATTATCGTATTGGAGCATGGTGAGATTATTGAACGCGGTACCCATGAAGAACTTCTTGCAATGAAGGGAAGATATTACAATCTTTACACCGGAGCAGTAGAACTTGACTAAGATATACCATTGTAATGAAGTAATAAAACATGATAAATTAAATATGTGAGATTATGGTTCATCCTGTGAATTCCGATTTGATTTCACAGGATGAATTTTTATTGAAAGGCAGGGTGTATCGATGGAATATCGTAAGATTGACAAATTAGGAATTGAAGCTTCGTTACTTGGCTTTGGCTGCATGCGTTTTCCGACCAATGCAGAGGGTAAGATTGACCGTGAGAAGTCAACGGAGATGCTGGATCTTGCAAGAGCAAACGGCGTGAATTATTTTGATACCGCATATCCGTATCACAACGGTGAGAGTGAATTATTTGTTGGTGAATATCTTGCCAAGAGGGGCTGCAGAAAGGAACTCTATCTTGCAACCAAGCTTCCGCTCTGGGCAGTGAATTCTCTCGACGATGCAAAGCGTATCTTTGCAGAACAGTTAGAGAAGTTACAGACAGATTATATTGATTTTTATTTGCTTCATGCAGTAAATGGCAAGCGTTTCGATGAGATTGCTGCGCTGGGTGTAATTGAATTGATGGAAGAGTATCAGAAGGAAGGTAAGATTAAGTACTTTGGTTTCTCCTTCCACGATGGTTATGAAGCATTTGAGCATATTATCAAGTACCGTGACTGGGATTTCTGTCAGATTCAGTTTAACTACATGGATACTGATACACAGGCAGGTATGAAGGGTTATCTGCTGAGTGAAGAACTGAATGTTCCGCTCATTATCATGGAGCCGGTAAAGGGTGGTTCTCTTGCAACCTTCTCCGAAGATATCGTTGATCTCTTCAAGAAAGCCGCTCCGGATTACTCTGTGGCATCTTGGGCAATCCGTTGGCTTGGAAGTCTTCCGAATGTAAAGGTTATCTTAAGTGGTATGACGACACAGGAACAGGTAGAGGATAACTTAAAGACCTGTAACAATTTTGTTCCGCTTTCTGATGCAGAGCAGGCAGCGCTGCAGGATATCATCAAGGCAATCAATGCACGTATTAAGAACGGCTGTACCGGTTGCAGATACTGTATGCCGTGTCCGGCAGGCGTGGATATTCCGAAGATGTTCCGCATGTGGAATGATCTTGGTATGTACTCCAATAAGGGTCATGCGCGCTGGGGATATTTTGATTCCACTCCGGCAGAGAATCGTGCAGATCAGTGTGTGGAATGCGGTGCATGTGAAGCAGTTTGTCCGCAGAACCTGCCAATCCGTGAGCATTTGAAGATGGTACAGAAAGATATGGAAGCGCTGCGCTAGATCAGACAGAACGACTGCTTCCCAAAAACAGAAACATAATTCGACATAGGGCCCGTAATTGAGTCAGATTACGGGCTCTTTTCATATAATAATTAGGAGAGTTTAGTGACTGTGAGGTAAAGGAATGGACGGAGTCCGGCAAAAAAGTATCAGAACTAAGGAACAGAGCAATAAAATGAATCAGCTACAGCAAGAGAACGATACGTGGAAGAACTATGGTGTAGATGAATGGTGGTATCAGGTGGTATCAGATGATAATTCGTTCTACGAATATGATCTGAATTGCGTGGGGGAAAAATCAGAATCAAATTGATAATAAAATAAGGGACTGCATTCGCAATCCCTTATTTTAGTTACCAGTGGTTGATCCGGTATCTGTTTGGCCTTAGTTGCAGCCACCGCAGAGCAGAAGGAGGATGATAATCCACCAGCATCCGCAACCACAGCCGTTGTCACCGTTGTTTCCCATGTTGAAGAAAGAGCCATTGTTGCCACAGCCGTTTCCGCAACCATTTCCACAACCACCGCAGAGCAGAAGGAGGATGATAATCCACCAACAGCAGCCGCCATTGCCTCCGTTGTCACAGCTGTTGCAATTCGTAGCAGTTAAATCACTCATGTTTTGTAGCCTCCGTATCAGGATTACAGTTCATTATATGTAAGGACGTAAAATTGGTGACAGGGTGAATGAAGTTTGTTATACTTAATAAATCAGACAAGGTTTGACAACCGATATGATACTGAAGATTGATAAGATGAGGGAAAAAGATGGAATTATATTATGAGTTACCCCATGTGATAACACCGGATGAGGCGGATTTTACCGGAAAATGGAGACTGGGGGATGTTTTCCGTTCCATGCAACGTGCCGCTGAAATCCACGCCAATGCGTTGGGCTGGGGATACGACGTATTAATAAAGAAGAACATTGCGTGGGTGCTGAGCCGTACGGAAGTGCAGATGGAGGAATATCCGAACGTATGGGATGAGATTATTATCGCTACATGGACAGGATTAGTGAAACATTCGGTGTTCCCGCGATATTTTGAATTCCGTACCGCTAACGGTAAGGTCTTGGGAAAGGCGGTTACCCTTTGGGTATTGTTGGATCTGAAAGAACGCTGTATGGTGCAGGCAGAAAAAGCAGGAATTCAGGTACCTGCCGACGTAAGTCATGAGCCGGCATTGCCGTTCCCGGTAGCGCCGCGCGAACTGAAAGAGACAGAACCGGTACAGATCAGGAAGACGCCGGCGTATATGGATTTTGATATCAACGGGCATGTAAACAATACACGCTATATTGATTGGCTTTGTGATTTGTTTGCACCGGAACGATATACAGAAAGACGGATTTGTCACATCAAAGTAAATTATGCCGGAGAGATTCTTCCGGGCACGAAACTGACCTTGATGCTGGCAGAAGATGGTGAACGGTTTTCGCTACGTGATTGCCCGGGAGGAAAGGCACATTTTACGATACAGGGCAGTTGGAAATAAATCATATTTCATTCTTGTCACTATAGACTGCTTTTGATACAATAGAGTAAAACATCCGTATAGGAGGAGCGTTATGGGATTAAAGAAAGTACTTGCTGATGCAGGAAACGCAGCAGCGGAACAATCAAGGGGTATTTTTACAGCATTAGCCGGAGCGGCTGGCGGTGTATTGGCAGATCAGTGGAAAGAGTATTTTTATTGTGATGCGATGCCGGTAGATGTGTTAGTGACAAAAGGTCAGAAGCGGACTAGTTCCAGACGATCTGCGAATAAGAAAGCAGAAGACAATATTATTTCAAACGGTTCAACAATTGCAGTGAATGAAGGTCAGTGTATGTTGATTGTGGAGCAGGGACAGGTTGTGGAAGTTGCTGCAGAACCGGGCGAATTCATTTATGACAGTTCGACCGAACCGAGTATCTTTGCAGGCAGTCTTGGAAGAAGTATTCTGGATACATTCAAGACGATTGGAAAGCGTTTTACATATGGTGGAGATACTGCGAAGGATCAGCGTGTCTACTATATTAATATTAAAGAGATTATCGGCAATAAGTACGGTACCTCGAATCCGGTGCCGTTCCGTGTGGTAGACAAGAATATCGGTCTCGACTTGGTTGTAAATCTTCGTTGCCACGGCGAATATTCTTACCGTATTACGAACCCACTGTTGTTCTATACCAATGTATGCGGCAATGTTTCTTCGGATTATGTCAGAGGACAGATTGACAGTCAACTGAAGACGGAATTGATGACAGCACTGCAGCCGGCATTGGCAAAGATTGCAGCAAAGGGAATTATGTATTCCGAACTTCCTGCATATACCTTTGAACTTACCGAAGCATTAAATGAAGTGTTGACGGCGAAGTGGGATCAGTTGCGTGGTATCAAAGTGGTATCTTTCGGTATGGAATCCGTGCGTGCACTGGAAGAAGATGAGAATGCAATCAAAGAACTTCAGAAGAGAGCAGTTCTTCGTGATCCCGGTATGGCAGCTGCAACACTGGCTGGTGCACAGGCACAGGCAATGCAGGATGCTGCAAAGAATACCGCGACCGGACCGATGATGGCATTTGCAGGTATGAATATGGCAAATCAGACCGGTGGCCTGAAGGCAGAAGAACTTTTCAGCATGGCAGCACAGCAGAAAGAAGCACAGCAGAAGGCAGAGCAGCAAAAGGCGGAGGCACAGGCAGAAGCGGCGAAGTGGACCTGTACTTGCGGTGCAGTAAATACAGCAAAGTTCTGCACCGAGTGCGGTACGAAGAAACCGGAGCTTGGATGGGATTGTAACTGTGGCAGAACCGGCAATCTTGGCAAGTTCTGTCCGGAATGCGGCACAAAGAAGCCTGCCGGTGTGCCGGTATATAAGTGCGACAAGTGTGGATGGGAGCCGGAAGACAAGACGGTTCCTCCGAAGTTCTGTCCGGAGTGCGGAGATCGTTTTGATGACGAGGATATCCAATAAGAAAGAATAAATACAAGGGGCTCCGCGTAAGGAGCCCTTTTTGCATAAGAGACTGGTTTTAGACGGAGTATAATTCGGGAGCAGGAGCGGTGATAAGATGAAACTTGCATATTTATCAATTGAAAACATAACAGATGACGACCGGACGATTCTTTATTCCTGCATTCCCACAGAGCGCAGGCTGGAGCTGCAACAGCGGAAGAGTCGGCAGGCTGCAGATCAGAGCCTGGTAGCAGAGGTGATGGCACGCGTTATGCTACAGCAGGCGATAAGCCAATCGGATGCTGTAGGTCTGGCAACCGGCAGTGAGCGTATAAATGCAAGAGATTTCAGGATACTCCGTGATGCGAATGGGAAGCCATATCAGGATACTGTACGCGGATGGTATTTCAACTGCTCGCACAGCGACATGTTGGTAGCTTGTGGAGTGGCAAGACAGGAGATTGGTGTGGATATCCAGAAGGAAGTAACCAATACGCGGGCCGGGAAAAAACTATATAGTCCGGAGGAGGAAAAAGAGGCGGAAGAAAGTGGTGCGGAAGAAATTGTATATTTTACCGGGCTCTGGGCGAAAAAAGAAAGCTACCTCAAGTATACCGGAGAAGGGCTGCGAAGAGAACTGAGAAACTTGCATGTTCGTAAGATGCAGGAACAGGATGGGATTGTGTGGCTCGGAGAAATGATTGGAGACGGGTATCATCTGTATGCCTGCGTAGCAAGACAAGAGCCGATTGTGATATATGAGATGAACTTGCAGGAGCTAATAGACGCAGTTGTTGCTTCGTGAAAGGAACAAAGTGAAAAGAAAGATATATGATATATAGAACAAAGTTGCAGTGAGTATCGATGCAGAACGGGAAAATTGATAATCAGCTGCTACTGGCAGTAGAACTGCCTGAAGATGAAAGGGAAAAGAGCGATGAACTGTATACCGGTTTTCAGGAGAATGAAAACCAATGGGAACTCATTGTAAAAACAGAAGGCGACTTGACGGTTGCTGCAGAGGAGTTTGGAAGTGAAACACCGATCCGACTTCGGAACGGATATACGATAATTCGTGTTCCGGAGAGCAGGATTGAGGCATTGTCCCGGTTGCCGGAGGTGGAATATATAGAAAAACCAAAGAAGCTGTATTTTGAAGTGGCAAACGGAAGTGCAGCTTCTTGTATTTTATCTCTTCAGCGCGATGACAGCTTTTCGCAGGGAGCGCTTACCGGGAGCAGTGTAATCGTGGCAGTGATTGATTCGGGGATTGATTATGCACATCCGGATTTTCGGAATGAAGACGGAACTACCAGACTGATTGGTTTGTGGGACATGAGTTTGGAACCGGATGATGCGAATCCTGCACCGGAAAATTATGGTGTCGGCAGGTACTACACGCGCGAGGAGATTAACAGGGCGTTAGCAGCAGACAGTGTGGAACGCCTACGATTATTTCCAAGCAGGGATGTTAGCGGACATGGAACTGCAGTTGCCGGAATTGCATGCGGAAACGGCAGGGCATCGATGGCAGGAACACGGAATCGTGGCGTGGCTTACGAAAGTGATATATTAGTCGTGAAGCTTGCCGGAGCGGATGCGGATGCGCGGACGACCGGACTGATGATGGCAGTGGATTTTTGTCTTACGGTGGCGCTGGAACGACTGCAGCCAATTGTAATCAATCTGAGTTATGGAAACAATTACGGTGCACACAATGGTGCATCCTTAGTGGAACAATATCTGCAATCGGTAGCGAATGTGTGGAAAAACAGCATTGTAATCGGTTCGGGAAATGAAGGTGCTGCGGCACATCATGCGTCCGGCTCCTTCACTAAGGGGGAGACGGCAGAACGGATTGTGGAATGGGTAGTGGACAGCGGCGAACGGGGATTTGGTTTGCAACTGTGGTTTCCGTATATTGATGAATTAGATGTAAGTCTGATTGCACCGTCCGGCAGAGAGTACGGACCGTTACAGGATAGCGGTATGGCACAATTGGCTGTGCTGGACGGGACAAAGGTGTATTTTTATCTTGGGGAGCCAAAGCCTTACAACGCGAACAGAGAGTATTATTTTGAATTTGTTCCGGAGGGAGAAACGATAACACCGGGAATATGGAGACTTCGCATCCGGCCGGTCGAAATACGGGACGGGCGGTATGATCTGTGGCTTCCGGCCGCTCCTGCCGTGGGCAATGAGGTGCGCTTTCTGCGCCCGGATCCGGATACGTCGCTCACGATACCGTCTACGGTAGACAATGGGATTACCGTTGGTGCATACGATGTGGCGACAGACAGCGTGGCGGTCTTTTCCGGCAGAGGTTATCTGCCGGACGTGGCTACAGTCAAACCGGATCTGGTAGCGCCGGGAGTGAATGTTCTGACGACGGCGCCGGGTGGCGGATATAGCCGGCAGACCGGAACATCCTTTGCTGCACCGTTTGTGAGCGGAAGCGCGGCACTTTTGATGCAGTGGGGGATTGTATGGGGCAATGATGCGTATCTTTACGGAGAAAAGTTAAGAGCATATCTGATCCGTGGTGCCCGTGTCCTTCCGGGACAAACACAACCGAGCACTTTGAGCGGATGGGGCGCATTATGTCTGGAGGATAGTATACCGGAATGATAAGTAATGTGTGCTGAAAAAATGATTTGTTCCGGGCAGTGCAACCGCGATGGCAGTTTTGGGTACTTAATATATGAGAGGAAACATTCGGGAGACGGTGGGAGGTACGACATGGAGGACAGTAGAATTATAGAACTGTATTGGGAACGTTCCGAGCAGGCAATCGCTGAAACGGCAGCAAAATACGGTGCGCATTGCTATGCCATAGCGTATAACGTCCTGAACAACAGGGAAGACGCTGGTGAGTGTGTGAATGATACTTATATGAGTGCATGGGATAGCATGCCACCGAATCGTCCATCGGTATTGTCGGCGTTTCTGGGAAAGATTACACGGAATCTGTCGCTAAAACGCTGGCGGGATGCGCGCGTACAGAAACGTGGTGGTGGGCAGATTCCGGTAGTGTTGGAAGAACTGGAGGAGTGTATCTCGGGCGGACTGAGTGTAGAAGAACAAATCGAAGCGAAGCAATTGGCACAATGGGTAGATGCGTTTGTACGAGGACTACAGGAAGAAGAACGAAAAGTGTTCGTTTGCCGTTACTGGTATCTGGATTCGGTGGATGAGATCGCTCTTCGTTTTGGATTTACGAAAAGTAAGGTGAAATCCATGCTGATGCGTACGCGAATAAAATTAAGAGAGTGGCTGGAAGAACGCGGCGTTACCGTGTGAAGAAAGGTGGTGTCAGGATGAAAGCAGAAGAATTGTTGGATGCAATCGGTGAACTGGATGAAGCAGTGGTTACAGAAGCAAAAACAGAAGAAAGTGAGCAGGAATACAGGCGAAGAAAAGGCATCCGTCACAGACGAAAACAATGGCTGCGTATCTGTATACCGGTTGCAGCAGCGGCATTGATTGCTGTTCTGATACCGATTGGGTTTTCTTTACCAAAACCAAAATCCGATATTCCGGAGTGGGTTGAGATACAGAGTGGTAGTTCGGGAGATCGGATATTCTACCATACTTTAGAGAATGTGGAAGCAGAAGCGGAACTGATTGTAGAAGTGACGGCAAAAGAAGTGGATAGTCAGGAGTGCTCAAGGTTTTACAGTGCTACTTTTGGAAAGTATATTCATGGTGCCGGATATACCAGACGCAATTGTAAGGTTACCAGGGTGTATAAAGGTGATGTGAAGGAAGGTGATATCCTGTTGGTTCTGCAACCGTATTTTCTCTGGGATTATAAAACGGATGATCTTTGGGATTATGAAGAAACAACAGAGGAAGAGTCGAATCTGGGATTCATGTGCTTTTCGCAGGTGAAACCTATGATGCCGGGGGCAAAGTACCTGCTGTTTATTCGTTATGATGAAAATCATGGCGGTTATTATACCATTGGCGATTACGAGGGTCTATATGCGATACCAACGGATGAAATTCGGGAGAAGGCAGAAAATAAGACGTTACAGCGCACGGATTTTGATTATATCTTCCAGCATGACGTTATGCATTCGTTCCTTCCGGTGTATTACGAAGTATACGAGAAGTATTTTAAGAAATAGCTTATGGGGCTTTCGCATTTTGCGGAAGCCTTTTTCAGTTTGGAATTGAATTTGTCGCAGTGGTGTTATAGAATAAAAATGATATGGAATCGAAGCAAACAAGAAGGTTTGCGGAACGGAGCAGTTTATGGGGTTTGTAAGTATATTAGATAAGAAGATACAGCCATATGAGGATTGCAGTCTGCCAAATTTTATGGTGGACCTGAATCTGGACCAGGTGGTGCGCCAGATTCAATTGTTATGGCCGGAGGAGATTGAAAAATTATATTATTTTCTCCCGAAAGACAAGGAAGTATCGGATTATAGAAGAGCAGTTTATGCAGATGTGAAACAAGAGAATGTGTTTGAATGCCTAAATATGTTTATCGAAACGATGCGCGAACGAAAACATGCGGTGGAGAATGGAGAAGCAGTCTATCACACCCTGCAGAAATATATATGGTTTGTTCTTGAAGTTGCAACATATTGCGATGCCTGTACGGCATTGTGTGAGGCACTGAAGAAAAGCGCAATTACTTCAGAGGGATTAACAGCATTTTATAAAGAGTTGTCAGCGTATACGACGGCCGATTCTTATCAGAAGATGCAGGAAACAGCATTGGAACTGCAGGAAGAACTGGGGAAGTTTCATGTTACCTTGGTTTATGAGAACGAAAGAATTGCAATTACAGAGGAACGTCAGCCCGGTACGTATGAGAACTTTTTGAAACAGGCATTCGGGGAACGAAATGACGTTCTTAGAAGCCCGTTTAAGAAAAGCATGAACCTGACGAATTTTGAGCAGGAGATTGTGAACGTATTTCAGAAGAATAATGCTGATTTTGTGTCAAAGGCAAAGAAGTTTTCCGACCAGTATAAGGATTATGCGAAGGAATGGATTCTGTGTTTTGCGAAAGAGATTCCGTTTTACCTGTCGTATCATCAGTTCCGTCAGGTGATGGTAAACGGCGGATTTGCCTTTGCAGAACCGGCGGTTGACGAGACGACTCCAATGAAGGCCTCAGGGCTTTATGACCTTGCGCTTGCAATTGTTAACTTAAGTCAGAACAAAGAAGTGGTTAGCAATGAATTGCAGTATTATGACGGAGAACAGTTCTTTGTGTTAACCGGACCGAATCAGGGCGGTAAGACAACCTTTGCAAGAAGTCTGGGACAGCTGGTGTATTTTACAAAGCTGGGATTGGATGTGCCGGCGCAGCATGCTAATGTGCATCATTTTACCCGAATCCTGACTCATTTCTCCGTAGAGGAGAGCGTGGAGACCGGACGCGGTAAATTGAAGGAGGAATTGGTACGCTTGCGTCCGATGATGGAGGAAGAATCGGACGGCGCATTTGTTATCATCAATGAATTGTTTACAACGGCAGCCAATTATGATGCTTGTCTTATGGGTAAAAAAGTATTGTCACGCTTTATCAGTGAACAATGTCACGGTATCTATGTTACGCATCTA
>JAZNXH010000167.1:0-2198 GCA_045593785.1 Lachnospiraceae bacterium | reverse complement strand
GTGGAGAATCTCGGGGAGGATTCTCTGGTCCTTCTGAACGAGTCGTTTGCAACAACGACCGAAAAAGAAGGTTCGGTAATCGCATATGATATTGCAAAGGCGTTAGTAGAAGCAGGAGTAAAAGTATTGACGGTAACGCATCTGTTGTCTTTTGCGCAGAAGATATGGAAAGAGACGGAAAATGCGCAGGAGACAACTGTAGAATTTCTTTGCGCAGAGCGTTTGCCGGATGGAAGAAGAACGTATCGTATGGTCCAGCATGAGCCGGAACTGACCAGCTTCGGTATGGATTTATATGAAGAAATTATTGGTGTATAAGTAGATCGGTAGGGATGAAACGGAGGAACCATGTTATCATTTGAAAGCGATTATGTAGAAGGTTGCCACGAGCAGATATTAAAGCGTTTAATCGAGACGAATTTGGAAAAGCTTCCGGGGTACGGAGCCGATTGCTATACGGAACGCGCAAAAGAAAAGATACAGGCGGCTTGTGCCTGCGATACGGCACAGGTGCATCTTTTGACCGGTGGTACACAGACGAATCAGATTGTCATTGATACGATGCTGGCACCATATGAAGGTGTTGTGGCTGCAGAAACCGGTCATGTCAGTCTGCATGAAGCAGGGGCAATCGAATATACCGGACACAAGGTACTGACATTGCCGCAGACGTTGGGAAAGATTGCAGCGAAGGATTTGGAAACGTTGTTGAAAGAGTTTTGGGCGGATGCCAATCATGAACACATGGTATTCCCGGGAATGGTGTATCTCTCTCATCCAACCGAGTACGGAACCCTGTATACATTGGAAGAATTAGAAGCAATATCTGCAGTGTGCAGGGAATATCGGATTCCGTTATTTCTTGACGGTGCACGTCTTGGATACGGTTTGATGTCGAAGCAGACGGATGTGACTTTACAGGATATTGCAAAGCTTTGTGATGTATTCTATATCGGCGGAACGAAGGTGGGGGCACTGTGCGGAGAGGCAGTTGTGTTTACGAAAAACAATATGCCGAAGTATTTTCTTACAAGGACAAAACAGCACGGAGCGTTGCTTGCCAAAGGAAGACTGGTGGGAATCCAGTTTGACACCTTGTTTACAGACAATCTGTATTTTGACATCAGCCGACATGCGATCGAGATGGCAGAACAGCTGAAAGCTGTGTTTGTAGAGGAAGGTATGGAATTCTTTATCGATTCGCCGACGAACCAGCTGTTTGTCATTATGGAGAATTCACAGATGAAGCGACTGGAAGAGAACGTGCGTCTGAATTATTGGGAAAGTTATGACGAGAACCATACGGTATTGCGCTTTGCAACGGATTGGGCGACGAAGCCGGAGGATATTGCGGAATTTGCGCAGGTGTTGCATACGGTAGTAAATGAAAGCGGAAAGGAATTGTAGTATGAGGTTTTACTTAGCACCGATGGAGAGTATGACGGGCTATATTTTCCGCAATGTATATCAGAAGCATTTTGGAAATGTTGACAAATATTTTACTCCGTTTATCAGCAGTAGCGGGCTAAATCATAAGGAATTAAATGATATCCTGCCGGAACACAATGTCGGGATGGAAGTTGTGCCGCAAATACTCACGAATCATGCAGATGTATTTTTGGAATTAGCCAAACGGATGCAGGAGTATGGGTATCGATGTGTGAATCTGAATCTTGGATGTCCTTCCGGCACGGTAGTGGCAAAGAAGCGCGGCTCCGGGTTCCTGGCTTTTCCGGAAGAGTTGGAATGTTTTCTAGATGAAATTTTTGAAAAATCCCCGGTAAAAATTTCGATTAAAACCAGAATCGGGAAAAACGACGTAGGTGAGTGGAAACGTTTGCAGGAAATCTATAACCGATTTCCGATAGAGGAATTGATTATCCATCCAAGATTACAAAAAGATCAGTATCGTTTGCCTGTGCATTTTGATTTGTTTGAAGAAGCATTGCAAGGACTGTCGATGCCGGTCTGTTATAATGGGGATCTTCATACAATGGAACAGTACCGCAGGTTTGTTGAATGTTTTCCACAGGTAAATACCGTAATGCTTGGCAGAGGGGTGTTTAAGAATCCGGGTCTGATTGATGACATACAGGGCAAAGAGAAGCTGAAACCGGAAAAACTAAAGCAGTTTATGGATGATCTTCTGCATGGGTATGAAGAGATAATGTCCGGAGATTTGCATACACTTTTTAAGA
>JAZNXH010000166.1:0-4841 GCA_045593785.1 Lachnospiraceae bacterium | reverse complement strand
TGACTGTAAACCTTGTTTATACCTTATAAAGTAGCTAAAACGAATATGGAGGGTATTATGACAATTAAACAATTAGAACAAGAATTAGAGATCCCAAGAGCTACGATAAGGTTTTATGAAAAGGAAGAGCTGTTTGGTCCTCGCGGATGGAAAGAAAATCTTGCGCGGATTGTGGGTACATGCGCGTGTTGCGGTCTGGTTTGGTTCTTGCTGGAGGGAAAGAGCCGAAGTTTTGGTGACTTTCTGGAAGGATTCTTCTGGCCCTTTGTGTGTATCTTGTTTTCTTCTATCTTTGGATTGCCGGTTTACTATATTGGCAAGAAGAATCCGAAATTGGCGAAGAAGATAAAGAAGGTCGGAATCGGGATAGCGGTAGTGTTTACGATCGGATTACTTGTGCTGGCGTTTTTTATAGCAAGGTAAATTCATTTTTGTCAAACTGTAAAAGTCCTTCGTCCCGCATCTTACATAACTCGTTTGACATGGCACTTCGGTCAACGCAGAGGAAGTCTGCCAGTTGTTGTCTGGTAAAGGGAATTGTAAAATGGCTGCTGTTATGCCGCTTGGCTTCTTCGGACAGATACGACAGAAGTTTTGCCCGTGTTGAGCGCTTGGACATATGACCGATTTTTTGTATCAGCTTTCGGTTCTTGTCCGAAATGGCAAAGAAGAGGTTCTGGATTACCATGGAATGGAAACGGCAGGCAGTGGAGCATACCGTAAGGATTCGACGGACATCGAAGAAGATGACAACACTATCTTCTTCTGCAATAACGTCGTTGAGCAGGCAACCGCTTTCCGGTGCGACATAAGCTTCGCCGAACATCTCTCCGATTCGGATTAGGTTGACGATGCTTCGGTTCCCCCAGAAGTCGTCACGCTGAATCAGTAGCTTGCCTTCTACTAATACTGTGATGTTATTTATGTGTTCGCCTTCTCGAAAGACATATTCTCCTTTCTTGAAGGTGAACATTTTTGCCTGCAGACAGTCCAGCATAGCGGAAACTTCGCTATCGCTCACGCCGGAAAAGAGCTGAGTGCGTCTCAATGTTTTGATATATTTTTTCATGCGCGCTCCTTTGTTGTAAAAACAACAGACTTGTTTTAATTATCGTACTATAATCGGTTCATAAAGTCAAAGGAAACAGAAAGGAAACCAACGATTTATGTTACGGAAAATAATTAAAATTGATGAAGAAAAGTGCAATGGCTGTGGTGCATGCGCGGCTGCTTGCCATGAGGGAGCGATAGAGATGATGAACGGGAAAGCGAAGCTGACCCGTGAGGATTATTGTGATGGATTGGGCGACTGTCTGCCGGCTTGTCCGACCAATGCAATTACGTTTGAGGAAAGAGAAGCACCTGCGTATGACGAGGCAGCAGTGTTAGCGGCGAAGCAGAAACAGCAGAGAGATTTACCCTGTGGTTGTCCCGGAACACAGGCGAAGCAGTTTGCAAGGAAAGACGATGCGAGTGATGCGCCTACACCGATGATAAATTCGGAATTGATGCAATGGCCGGTACAAATCAAATTGTTACCGTCCCGCGCACCTTACTTTGAAGGTGCCAATCTGTTGATTGCTGCGGACTGTACCGCCTATGCATATGGAAACTTTCATAACGAGTTTATCCGCAATCACATTACTTTAATCGGCTGTCCGAAGCTGGATGAGGGAGATTATACGGAAAAGCTGACAGAGATTATTAAGTGCAACAATATCAAGAGTGTTACCGTTGTGCGCATGCAGGTTCCGTGTTGCGGCGGCATCGAATATGCTGCCAAGAAGGCATTGCAGGCGAGTGGGAAGTTTATTCCGTGGCGGGTTGTAATTATTTCGACGGATGGCAGGATCGCGGATTAAATTTGAAAGGAGGAATGTTTTGTTAATTAATTATTGACTTTATGGATTTAAAGTGCTACAATGTGCATCAATAAATCGTATAGGAGGCAGCAGAAATGAATAATAAGTTTTTTAATTACTTTTATTATTTTGGTAAGGGCTGCCGTCATATGCGATGACAAAGACAAGGTTCTTTGAAGTTGAAATAACGGACAGTCCGCATTTGTTGTGCTATTTGCATATAACGAGTGCGGATTTTTGTGTTTTAGAGAATAATAATTTGAGAAAGTAGAGGTAAAAGATATGGGTATGAATTTCCAGAGAAAGCTTCCGATTCCGCAGGAAGTAAAAAGAGAATATAGTTTGTCTGATAAGATGGTGCAGGTAAAGGCAGAACGTGATACCCAGATACGCAAGGTTTTTGATGGAGTATCAGATAAATTTATTTTAGTTATCGGACCTTGTTCTGCAGATCATAGTGATCCGGTGTTGGAATATGTTTCCCGTTTGCGGAGAGTTCAAGAGCAGGTCTCTGATAAAATTATCATTATTCCCCGCATCTACACCAACAAACCAAGAACGACCGGGCAAGGGTATAAAGGTATGCTTCATCAGCCGGATCCGGATGCGAAGCCGGATATGTATAAGGGCATTGTAGCAATCCGTAAGTTGCATTTGGATGCATTGAAAGATTACGGTTTTACCTGTGCGGATGAGATGCTGTATCCGGAGAATTACAGATATCTTTCTGATCTTCTTTCTTATACGGCAATCGGAGCGCGCTCCGTGGAGAATCAGCAACACAGATTAACGGCCAGTGGCGTTGAAGTTCCTGTCGGTATGAAGAATCCCACGAGTGGTGACCTGACGGTAATGTTAAATTCAATCAAAGCGGCACAGTCCAGTCATTCTTTCCTCTATCGAGGCTGGGAAGTTATCAGTGACGGAAATCCGTATGCACATGCGATTCTGCGTGGTTATATAGACTATACGGGAAAAAGTGTTTCGAATTATCATTACGAAGATCTGGTTCAATTGGATGAATTATATGCAAAAGCCGGTCTTGTGAATCCTTCGGTGATTGTAGATACGAATCATAATAATTCGGGCAAGAAATACCTGGAACAGATTCGTATCGCGAAGGATGTTGTTTACAGCCGCAATCAGAATGCAGATATTAAGCGCCTTGTAAAAGGTTTGATGATTGAAAGTTATCTGGAAGACGGTTGTCAAAGTGTAGGAGAACATGTATATGGAAAGTCCATTACGGATCCTTGTCTTGGTTGGGAAAAGACCGAAAGACTTATCTTTGATATTGCAGAGAAACTTTAAGAGATTACGAAATGGTTGGGTGATTAAGAATGAGTGAACTTCAAACAGCAAGAGAAATCATTAATAAAGTCGATAAAGAAATGGCTCGTTTGTTCGAAATGCGAATGGATGCGGCGAAAACCGTTTCGCAGTATAAAAAGAAGAACGGATTGCCGATTGATGACTTTGAAAGAGAAAAAGAGATCATCAGAAAAAATTCTGACTATATCGAGAATGAAGAGTATCGGGCATATTATGTGAACTTTTTGAAGAACAACATAAAACTTTCGAAAGATTTGCAACATCGTCTCCTGGAAGGAATGACGGTTGCATACAGTGGAGTGGAAGGAGCTTTTGCTAACATTGCTGCACGTCGGATTTTCCCGGATGCAAGATGCTTGCCGTATGCGGATTTTACAACCGCCTATCGAGCTGTAGAAAAAGGGGAGTGTGATTGTGTGATTCTCCCGATCGAAAACAGTTTTAACGGTGATGTTGGAAATGTGCTGGATCTCGCATTCTTTGGTTCACTCTATATAAACGGCGTTTATGAAGCGGAGGTTGTCCAGAATCTGCTGGGTGTTAAGGGGGCGGCGCTCTCTGACATAAGGAAAGTAGTCAGTCACCCACAGGCTTTGGGACAGTGTGCGACATATATTGAGAACCACGGATTTGAAACTGAGAATGCAGTGAATACCGCGGTAGCCGCCAGAATGGTTGCTGAAAACGGGGATAAGAGTATTGCTGCGATAGGAAGTGTTGAGGCTGCACAGAATTATGGGCTGCAGGTTATCGGTGAAAGAATCAACGATAGTGCGACCAATACAACGCGATTTGCGGTATTTTCCCGTTCGAAGAGAACACCATCTTCAGAGGATGGTCGATTCATTATGTTGTTTACCGTTAAAAATGCTGCCGGCTCTCTGGGCGAAGCGATCTCGGTTATCGGACAGCACGGATTTAACCTTCGGGCATTAAAGAGTCGTCCGACGAAGGAACTTGTATGGGATTACTTTTTCTATGTTGAGGGCGAAGGGAATATCAACAGCGAGCAGGGAAAGGAAATGTGTGAACAATTGAAAGCTTGTTGTTCAAATTTGAAGATTGTGGGTTCTTTTGAAAAGGAAATCCATATTTAGAGGTGGAACAGACATGATAGTAGATGTAAGTAAAAAGATATTAATTGTTGGTCTTGGTCTTTTGGGCGGAAGTTACGCCAAGGTATTGAAGCGGTTTGGATTTCATATCAGTGCGATTACCAAAGAACAAAGTTCGATTGACTATGCAATAAAAGAAAAAATCATTGATGAAGGTTCGACAGAACTGGATGAGAGGATAATCGGAGAGGCTGATCTTGTTATATTTGCACTTTATCCGCACGTGTTTGTAGAATGGATTGAGGCCAATCAGGGCCTTTTGAAGAGCGGGGCCCTTATCACCGATGTAACCGGTGTTAAGGGCAGTATTGTATATAAGATTCAGGAGATGCTACGTCCGGATGTAGAGTTTATTGCAGCACACCCGATGGCGGGACGCGAGGTCTCGGGCGTAGAGAACAGCACAGACAAGATGTTCATCGGAGCAAACTATATTGTGACACCAACGGAGAAGAACACGCCGGATGCAATTCAGACCTGTTTAGAACTTGGCAGACTTCTTGGATTTTCCAACGTAACTACTCTTTCACCG
>JAZNXH010000165.1:0-24318 GCA_045593785.1 Lachnospiraceae bacterium | reverse complement strand
CTGATAAAAGATAAGTGAGTGTATATTGCACGTCGGGCGGGAAAATTGTGCAGAAATATGTAATTTTTCAGAAAATAGTATTGCGGGAATTGGAAAAAATGATATAATACACTTGTGTTAATATACCGTTAAGAAGTGTTGCAGATAAGGAGCTTAAGAAGACAAGATGAGACTACAGGAAGTACCTGCAGGAACAAAAGTCGAAATACATATCAACGCGAAAGGCGCACATGCGATGAAGGAATCCGCAGTAGCGGAGAACCAACCATTAGATAACGAGATTCTGTTGGAGGCCTGTTATCTGGATGACCGGCTGATTGGCTTGAGTAACAAAGAAGGAATCGAGATTAATCTTTCCTGGGTAGTGGATAATCTGGCGTGGAAGCTGATTGATGTACAGATCAGTACTGTAAAAGTAAAAGGCGATCCATATTACCGGGTAGGTGCGCTGGCAGAAGCGATACGGGATAACCGTCGTGGAGCTTACCGCGAGTTTATTGGTCGCGATGTGCGGGTGAACCGTTTAAATCGTGATTTTGAAGGTCTCACGGTGGAGTTGAAGGATATCAGCGCAACCGGATTTGGAATTGTTACCAATGTTGAGATGGATGTCGGAGAAGAACTCGCATTAAAATTCCAGTATAACGAAATGAGTGAGTTGTTGCACGGAACCATTGTAAGAGTACAGGAACTTGGTCCCCGTGATAAGATTTACGGTTGTAAGTTGCGTGACGACGGAAAAGACATGGGCAAGATTATGGCTCAGTTGCAACGGAACAAACAAAAAGAAAAGATGAGCGTAAAACGTCCGAAAGATAAGAAAAAATAAAAACACTCCCTAAGGAGTGTTTTTTATTGGCGTAATAATCGGGTGATGCGATATTGGAGTACTTTGTGTTTCCCTTTTTTCTCTGCAAGCAGAGTTAATAACTGTGACTTGTATGTGATCAGGTTATTACAGTACTCCTGCGTGATCGGATGGGTACCATAGCGTACTGCCGAGTAATGATCGCAGAAGCGCAGTGCCGATGTGGAGACTTCCGGGTAAACTTGGACAAAGTTCGTAGTAAATTCATATAAGGTAGCATCAGAAAATAATTGTTCAGCCTTTGTGATATCACTAAGCAGTCCGTACAGGACAAAAATTTGTGTCGCATCATAATAGAACAGATCTTCTTGGGCAGAGTGTCGTAAAAAGTGTCTCAACTTCAAACTGCGGTATATGATGTAGACAGCCAGAATCAGAAGGAAGGTGAGCAGGGAACCGATGATGATGGGGAATGCAATGAGCCAATCAGAGCCGGTTTCTGTTTCGTCCGCAGATGGTGTTGGACTAATAGGGAGATTCTGAGTGGCATTCCACCAATCCGGCAAAGAGTCGGGTACCGGTGTGGGAGTAGCGTTGCGATCAAAATACCACGGCTGATAGCGGTAAGCGGAGTAACCCGGTGTTGCATCAAAGGGAATCCAGCCAAGCCCATCGATATAGGCTTCCGTCCAAGCATGTGCATCTTTGGAACGTAAGGTCCACTGATAGTGTGAGGTGACACGGGTACAGTATCCTTGTACATAGCGCGTCGGAATACCGACACAACGCCCCAGGACAGAAAGTGTAGTTGCAAAGTAGGTACAGTAACCTCTGGGAGAATCAAACAGGAAGAAGTCTGTCAAATCCTGGTCGTCAGGTGGAATGCCCGGAGAGGTTGTATAAGTAAGGGTCTGGAGATAGGACTCCAGAACACGCATTTTTTCGTAATCACTCGTCTGACCTTCTGTCAGGGCAGCAGCAAGCGCATAGACACGATCCGTGACGCTGTCCGGCAGTGCCAGATAATTGTCATAGATCATATTTTTACGTGATAAGAGAAGGGTGTCTAATGCATTACCTTCCGGCAATTCGCTGTAATCGCTGCGGAAGAGTTTCATGTCTTCGGGATTACCTTCAAAACTGTTATCATAGGAATAAGCAGCAGAAGCAGCAAGATGTAGGAATTCGTTGCTGCCAAGGTTTGGTTGGTTAAAGGATACCCGATAAAAGGTATCTTTTTTCATCTTACGTTCAAATTGAAAACAATCCGGTAATGTATGGTAATCTGTATCAAACGGGTGAACAAGTTGAATCTGCTTCGTTTTCATTGCAGTGAAAAGTGTAGTACTACGGTAATCGAGAAACTTTATGGCATATTCGTTGTCCAAGTACAGATTCTCATGATCCTGATAATTGCCTGAGCGTACGACTGCATAGGCAAGTTCTGCAGCATCAAGATAAGAGTCACTGTAGCCGGTCAGGGAATCCGGAACGAGCAGTTCGTTTTCCCAAGAGGAACCGGTGTAGAGGTTCTTGCTGTTGCCACTCAGATATACGGAATCCACTTTGCGTTTGGTGGAGACGACGTGAAGAGAATCCGTATTGGTCTGAAAAAGTTCACCGCCAAGTTTTCCGGAGTTGCTATATCCGGTAAATTTTAGTGAAAAATCAGAAGATAGATGGAACAATTCGATGCGGATGAACTGGAAGGCGTCATTTGCAACAGTGGCAACACTGTTCCAGATTGTTTTTACATAATTCCAACGGATCGGAGAATCGGCATGCGGAATCACGGTTAGTAACAGCATGCTCAACAGGACTACCGGCCAGAGCTGGAAAGTATGGGCTGGCGCTCTGGAGATTGTCTCGGAGGGTGTCGCGGTTTCTGCACCTGTTTGTTTCCGTAAAGTGAAACGTAAGGTGGTTTCTAAGACCAGGAAGAATAAGGATCCCAGGAAGAAAATAACGGATGCTTTTCCTGTTTCCTGTTTGGTAAAAGTGAATGCCAGAAGAATAGCAAACTCAAGAACAACGGTAATGAACCGACTGATATAGTTGCGCTGAAGCAGATACAGCAGACTGATGACCAGAGTCGCAGGAAGCAACAGGAGCAGGAGATAGGGAGGGAGCAGGTCTGCGTTTTGGGTAGTCCACCATTCGGAGTACGCTTGAATCAAGCTGTGGAAACTGCCGATTGTACGGATAAACAGGTAGCCCACAAGTGCAGCGAGCGGTAGAAACACAAGGAAAAACAAGAATGGTTTTCCGTTTACCGATAAAAAATGTATCGGGAGCATGAGCAACGGAAACAGCATTGCAAACCAGAGTAGGGAAGGCGTAAGACCAAAAAATGCGCACAGCAAAGCAACGCTGTACACGGAAGTGAACAGTGTTAATATCAGCGGATACAGATGTTTTTGACATACGTCTTCTGACAAGGGTGCCATGAATAATTCTCCTAAAATCGTTCTAAGGAAGAGAGTAAATCATTCTCCGGTAAAATCTGCAGCAGGCTGAACTGCTCGTTGGTAAAAGCACGAAAAGCGTCAATGTCATCATTGCACAGGCAGAGAACGGTAACGTAATTACCGGAATCGAGGAGCGGTTCACAGGTCTGAATCAGTTCCGGTTGCGGGTGTGTAGTAATGATAATGCATTTTGTATTTGTAATATGGTTACAAGGAAAGCTGTGCAGGAGTTCAACCGCTGAACTGCCGGACAGTCGTTCGTCTCTGCATAAGAAAGAGTATAACAGGTCAAAATCTTTTTGAGCATGAACTGCAAATTGCTGCAGACCGTTGGAATCCAGATATACATTGCAAGGGGTGTGATTGTTCAGATAGTAGTTAGAGATAGCAAGCACTGTCTCGGTTAACATATCACACCGAGGGAAATATTCGGCATCTTCCGATACCGGAAGATCCAAGTCAAGGAAGATGTACTGTTCCGGTCTTGGCTCCGGCAGTTGTTTTCGTGTTAACAGTTCTCCCTGACGTGCGAATGCTTTCCAATGTATGGCGCGTAAAGAGTCTCCGGTCTGGTATTTTCGGGTCTCGGCATCAGGGAAAAAAGAATTCTGGTTGTTTGTCAGACGGATACCGCCGGTGGCATCCATAAAAAACGAAAGCCGTTCCGGGAGCAGAACTCTGGGGAGAACATGTACCTCCAACGGTGACGGACAACGATAGGAGAGGCGGAAAAGCCCAAAGAAATCCTCCAGGATAATATGGTCGATACCAACGCGATAGGTACCGCAATAACGGCACATCAATGTTGTTGCGTATTCTTCACGCTCACCGGGAAGCAAGGTATAGCTGTTGGAGGTGTCCACCTGTGTCAGGTTGGAATAATCGTCCAAAAATGTTACACGGATATGCGTGTAAGTCAGGATATCTTCATTGGCAAGTACAAAACTGAACGGGACAGTCTCATACTTGACAAGTGTCTTTTTATCAATCAATTGGTAGACGCGGAACCGATGATATATGTAGTACAGATAGAGATAGGACAGCAACGGAACCAGCAGGGAGAGAAAAAAAAGTGCATACGGAAGAGGCCCGCCGTAAAAGCTGGCAAAGACAGCAGTCAAAATAATAAGCAGAAATAGAAACATTCGCCGAAGCCGCATGGAAACCTCCGTACTGTTGACAGAATTTATCGCAGTATCGGAACCGGTATCTTAAGGATCAGTTCCTTCAAAATCTGTTCCGAAGTCAACTTTTTCATGCGGGCATCCGTTGAGAGTACAAAACGGTGACAGAGAACAGGGATGAGAAGTTTCCGGATATCATCCGGTGTTACATAGTCACGCTCCTGTAAATATGCATATGCACGGGCAGTTGACAATACGGCTAATGTTGCACGCGGACCGGCACCAAGAGAGAGCAGGTCACAGTCGCGGGTACTCTGAATCAGGTCAACGACATAGCGTACCAGGTCATCGTGGATATGAATCCGGTCTGTTTCCTGCTGTAGACGGATCAGAGTTTCACAGTCAATTACCGGTCGGATATCGGTGAACTTGTTTCCGGAGAGGAATTCCTGCGCCAAACGAATTTCATCTTCTGCTTGCGGATAACCAAGAGAAATACGCATCAGAAAACGATCGAGCTGTGCTTCCGGAAGATTGTAGGTACCAATGTAATCAATTGGATTTTCTGTAGCGATTACCATAAATGGAACAGGAAGCGGATGTGTCGTACCGTCAACGGTTACACTGCGTTCCTCCATGGCCTCCAAAAGAGCCGCCTGTGTCTTGGCTGAGGTTCGGTTAATCTCATCGGCAAGCAGGATGTTATGCATGATTGCTCCCGGAACATATTCAAATGTGCCGGTATGGCTACGGTAGATGCTGATTCCGCTTACATCGGAAGGAAGTGTGTCCGGTGTAAACTGAATCCGGCCGTAGGACGCGTCGATGGAACGCGCGAGACCATTTGCCAGTGTGGTTTTACCGACACCGGGAACATCCTCCAATAAAACATGTCCACGCGCCAGCAGGGCAGCAAGTACTAAGGTGATTTTATCTTCTTTTCCAATCAGGATACGGTTTAATTGTTCTTTTAAGGCAGTTAATTCTGAATGCATAGAAAAACTCTCCGTTTCATTTTGGGTAAATATAGTATAGTATAGTTTTTTAATATGAACAAGAAAAATATACAAATTATACTTGCAGAACGATTAAAAACATGGTACTATAGTCCTATATTTACGGAAAATTATGAAAATTCTTCTAAAATGTGAAGTTGGAGCTTGTATTTCTGCTTTTTTGAGAAGGTATTGACATGAAGACAGTAACGATTGATGACATTCAGACCAATGATGCGGTCGAAATTGAAATTTTGTATAAGGGAAAACGAAAATCCTTTCCATCCATAGTCAGGGAGTTTGTGGATGATGCTGTTTTAGTGGATCCGATTATGATGGGTGGCAAAGCAGTCGGATTTCCGGATGAGCTAAAGATGCGTCTTTCTGTTGTAATCAAAGGAACTCCGTTTGTATGGAACGATCCTAAGATTCGTCTTGTAAAATATGCAGGAAAGATGTATCACATGGTATCGATACCGGGTGAAGGCAATTATGTGAACCGTAGACAGGCATTCCGTCAGTATGTCGGCGAGGAGATGCCGATTACGGTGACCCGTCATGGTGGCGAACGTGATGTGTTGACGGTTCTGGTAAAGGACCTGAGTGAGACCGGAGTCGGGATTGTATCTGATGTACTGATGGACGTAGAAGACAGCATCCGTCTTCGTATCAGCGATGCCGGATATCTGATGAGCATTAACGCTGTAATCGTAAGAATTCAAGAGGAGAAAGACAAACGTGACCGGATTTACGGTTGCCAGTTTACAGAGAAAGTGCCCAAGTTATCGCAGTACATTATGCAGATTCAAAGAGATAAGTTAAAGGCAAGCCGCACCGTATAGTGCGGTTTTTCTTTTGTAAAACTTATTTGCAAACCGAGAGATTGTTTGGTATATTAGTGTCTGCAAAGAATGGAAAGAGATGAGGATGATTGTATGAAGTTTACCAAGATGCAAGGTTGTGGAAATGATTACGTATATATAGACGCGACAGTTGATGTACCGGAAGATGCGAAAAGTCTGGCAATTCGTGTCAGTGACCGGCATTATGGTGTCGGTTCGGATGGCTTGATTATGATCTGCAGTTCTGAGATTGCAGATTTTCGTATGGTGATGTTCAATGCAGACGGGTCAGAGTCCGAGATGTGCGGTAACGGTATCCGCTGTTTTGGTAAATTCGTGTACGATCATGGATTGACGAAGAAGAAGGAACTGGCAGTAGAGACACTTGCCGGGATCAAGTATTTGACCTTGATAGAAGAAGATGGCAGGATTACGGGCGTGACCGTAGACATGGGGATGCCGGTTACAAAAGCAGAAGAAATTCCGGTGAAGGCAGAAGGAGATCCGGTACTGCACTATCCGATTATCGTACAGGGGGTAGAATATCATATTTCCTGTGCATCTATGGGCAATCCGCATGCAACCGTATATGTTGACGACACAACGAAGCTGAATCTGGAAGCAATTGGTCCGTGTTTTGAGAATCACGATATGTTTCCGAGACGTGTGAATACGGAATTTGTACAGCTGATTGACCGGAAACATATCCGCATGCGTGTCTGGGAGCGTGGCTCCGGAGAAACCTGGGCATGCGGAACCGGTGCTTGTGCTTGCGCGTACGTCAGTATGTTGAACGGATACGTAGAGAATGAAGTAGAAGTTGAGATGCGAGGTGGTTCTGTAGTCATTCGTTATGATGAAACGGATGGACATATTTATATGACCGGACCTGCAGTGACTACTTTTGAAGGGGAAATGTAATTTGCCGGACGCTCAGTTGTAAGTGGGAATTGCATGTAAGTGGAGGCCGGAAAAATCTGTTCTGACTCATCGGCAGAAAGCGGATGCAGATGAAATTCTGATTTGCATGCTTCAAGCAAAGCCTCGCCTTTTTCGGTTAATGTAAAAAGACAGCTGACAATTTTTATATCTTTAGAAAATATACCATCTGTTTTGGGACTGACCGCGGCTATGGCAAGGTCGCCGATACATGGGAAATTGGCACGGAAAGTACACGCATAACAGGAGGGACGTTGTAGCGTGTGTGCATAATAAGCTTTTAATAGACGGGAATGTGACCGATATTCGGTGAACAGACTTCCGTCTTTTTTTGTATACTCCACGCGCAGACCGGAGGGAGTAAAATGTTTGGATGCCAGATTATAATTCATGATGGTCTGTCCGCTCAGTTCATATAGGCGTTGAAGTTGTGCATGAAGCGGGATGGAAGAAAAAACACCGCTACAGTATTGCTCCAACAGAATAGCCGGATTGTTTTTATCTGTAAGGATGCTTCTTACAGCGGCCAGGTGACAGGGGGTAGCAAGAATCAGGAGCGGACCGGAAGAGGCATAAGAACGTACCAGTTGTAAGAGTTCTTCGGCAGGTGCTTCTTGCGGACGGACAGCAAGAAACGGAAGACAAGATTCTTCCGAATGCGCAATCTCATAGTGTTCTTTGCCGCAAGAAACATCGAAGCTACGCCCGATGACAGCACCGTCCTGAGCGAGCACTTGTCGGAAAAATGCAGGAAGAAGTCCGCCTTCATAAGATATCATTTGCTCATATAAAGAGGTATGGTGTCCGAGGTAGAAGGTAGCTCGCGGCTTTAAAAGCAGCAAGGAAGGATTGGTTGCCGGTTCGGCTCCGTGGGTCTGATAAATACATAGTGTTTCTTCGTGCGTGTGTGCGGTCACCTTGGGATACCGAAAGCCCTCTTTGTCTTCTGTCATTGTGCTTATTTGTTCCGGGTGTAACGCATGGCAGGCAGCACATCCGTAGCAGAGAAATGGATTCCCGGTGGTGAAATAAGAGATCGGAGCTGCAGAACGCTCTGAGTACAGTGCGTGATGAAGAAATTCTATGGAGCTTTGTCGCAAGGTATCAAGTTGCGTATATAAAGAAGTACGGTAATCAGGAAGCGCCAGAAATTCCTGTATGTTCGTGCCCTCGTGGTAGCAGTGCGACGATAACTGCAGGGAATCAAGGAGTGAGACCAGACGCTCCGGACGTTTCAGTGGCAATACAGTAAGAAAATGCTTAGTAAAAAGAATAGAAAAAACGTTGGCATGGAAGGAATCCGACACGACATAACGTGCATGGCGGATCCGTCCGAGAAATTCAGAAGGACCGTCATTGCTGCAATCCGGTAATTCTTGTGGGAAGCGTTGTCCTGCCCGGTTTTTTAATACAGGCAGACCGCAAGCGGCAGAAAGTGCAGCCGCAGCCTGATCAAGGTTTGGATTTTCGCCGTTGTGATGCACATAATGCAGATAGATATAGGGGGATGAAGGAATATCAGATGATTTTGTGAGTGTCAGATAAAAATCCGGTGTCAGCAAAAGTGTGGGGTCCAATACCAGAGAAAGCGGTTTTTCCGTTAATGGGCGGAGTAACGGCAACATAGACGCTTCCCGCACCGAGATAAAATCCGGGTATTGGAGAAAACGCCGCATCAAAAAACGACTGCTTTGACTTAAAGTGTCGGAACCGAGACTTGCACCGTAGATGATACGTCGTTGCTCCGGTTTGCCGAAATTGCAAAAATAGGCAGAGTTGAGACCGCCAAGAATTGTTTCGTTCCAGATTTGGTCACTTCCGGCTATGATGGCATCATATGGATGTTCTGCTTTTTGTAACTCTGCAAGAGAACGATAGAGAGGACTCAGACGAAGGTGTTTACGCATGAATTCTTCGAATTTTTCTTTGCGCGTTGTGGGTGAAGCAGCATAGCTGCGGTCAACGCGTGAGACACGATAGTGAATGACAGAGACTTCGTGTCCGGTATTTTGCAAATATGTTTGGAGTGCCAGAACCTGAAGCATGGCACCGCTGTTGTGCGCGTGATGGAAGGTAAGGATACCTACTTTCATGATTTTGTTGTCCTTTCCGAGAAGTTTACGATAGAAAGAGGGCATTGTACGGCTGCAAACATATGAAGATGACGGTTGTCATTTTCACAGCAGAAGACAATTCCGCGGAAAACCGTATGAGCAAACTTTCTGTGGTATTCCCGCAGAAACAAACGGTTCAGGTAATGCTTCGATACAAAGACTATAAAACCGGAGGAACAGCCCTTTTTGACAACAAGAAGGTAGAAGAGTGCTTCGACCGGTGTAAAAAACATCCGTGTATCCATCGAGAAGAAAGGAGACATCGTCAGAAGTTTCCTGATTCGTTCGGGATGTTCTTTTAGTTCACTGCCGCGGATACAGCTAAGGTAATGCTGATTGGCTTTCTGTTCCTGTTGCAACAGATATTCCAGATAGAATTGTTTTGACCCGGGTGTCAAAAGTGCTGCGTAGTAAAGATGCGGCGGGACAACAGAAGGGGTTATCGTGCGGCATACCGCTTCGTTGTGATAGAGAAAACGGCAAAGATTCTCTACACTGCCTGCAGTGGAATACGGGCAATAGACATTTCTAAAATCAGTATCGTCATAAGTCTTGGGGAGACGGATTTCTTCTGCGAGTTCTTCTGCAGTCTGTACCAGCGGGAACGGAAATGTTGCAGGATCCAGATAGAGTCCGCGGCTTGCTTTATATTCGGCATAATCGTAAGCAAACAGGATGATTTTCCGCCCGGTGACTGCAAAATCAAATAAAACACTGGAATAATCCGTAATCAGCATATCGCAGGAGGTAAGAAAATCATAAGTTTCGTATTGCGGCGGAAAGGGGCGGATGTGTTGGAACGCACCAAGCTGAAAGCCCTTTTCTGCATAGGGGTGCAGTTTTACATATAAGAGCGTGTCAGCATCCAACATATTGTCAAGCTGTGACAGATAGCGCATACAGTCGTTGTGCTGGCGGGCATTTTGCTTTTTGGTCATGAGACCTCGCCAAGTAGGAAGATAGCAACAAACTTTTTTGTCTGCAATGTCAAGATGCTTCCGAAGCAGGCTGCGCCGGTTTTCGTCATTCAGGATGGTAACCCGCGGATAGGATTCCTGCAGAATTGTGCCGGAATACAGTTGATCCAACATATAAGAACGCATCATCGTCTGTTGCATAAACGGATTTGGAAAGAGAAGATAATCCGCGTGAAGGAAGTTCCGCTGTACGTCACCGATGGCATAGGCTCGCTGGGGAACATCACAACCCATATGTTTCAGAGGGACTCCATGCCAGGTATTGAGATAGAGTTGGTCTGATTTCTTTTGAAAACGTTGCGGGAAGGTACTGTCGTTCAAAAGATAAGCACAGCTTGCGAGCAGACGGTAATAGCGGTAACTTTCCGGCTTCACGGTAAGAATCAAGGAAGTAGGGATGTTATAGGTTGTACAGTATTGTTTCCAATGTGGCTGTTCTTCTTTACGCAGAGGAAGAACGACTTTTTTGTTGTGGCGGAGTGTCTCAAGCAGCAGAAAAAACATGTTGCCGCCGGGAACGCGTCCGCCTTTTGCCTGTATCAGGACGAGGTTGGTGTCGGATTTTTTGTGGTCGAGAAAAAAACGATAGTAAGCGTTGAGCAGTAAAGAAGTATATTGACTGAAGTATTTCTTCCATCCGGTAAAACGTCTGCGTAAGTGTCGTATGGCGGCAGGAAATCCCGTGGACAGACGGAGAAAGAATTGTTTTATCCGGTTCGGTAAAAAAATGTAAAGACTCATGAGAAAAAGGCTTCCGCGATGAATGCAGAAAAAACCGGATGGGAAGCCGGCGCGGTGGTAGGTGACGATTCGTTTTCGCCAATCAGGGAAATACTGTTTCATGACGCGGTACATCTTGCGACAGAATTTCCATTGGAGAAGCTTGGAACCCATGTAAGGAAAACGCTTTAAGCGGAACAAAAATCGTTTGGCAGCGAGGTCAAACAACACATCCGGATAAGGAAACGACAGCTTGCTATAGTAAAGCTGATAGATTTCCTGAAGAACTTTCGGAACATCAAGCAGGGAGGAGCCGTATTTGGTAGCAGGATTACGTTCGTCCATGTAGTGATAGTATAGCGTATCCGGGATAATATAGATGCGTTTGCAGAAACTCTTATAAGTACAAAGAAAAAGGACATCCTCGGTATAACGGAAGCGTTCATCAAAGCGAAGCTGATGTGTTTCGATGAGTGCGCGAAGAAATAGTTTGTCCCAGACAAACTGTGTTGTGTCACAGAGCAGTTCCGGTGTTTCATATATTGAACTGCAGTGATAATGACTATGCGGAACCCGCTTGAAAGACTGGGTGGAGTGTGTGTCCTGTACGATGTCATAGCGGCCGCAGACAACCAGATCCGCATTCTGGGCTTCAGCGGCAAGTACCAGACGCAGAAACATATCGCGGTCTGCGCGGTCGTCGGCGTCAAGAAAGCCGATGAATTTACCCTTTGCGTGGGAAAGCCCCAGATTACGCGCACAGGAGGGACCACAGTTGGTTTGAGAGAACACACGAATTCGGTCAGGGAAACGTGAAGCGTAAGTGTTTGCAATCGAAAGACTCCGGTCTGCTGATCCGTCATCCACCAGAAGAATTTCGTAGGAAGCAAGGCTTTGGCGCAGACAACTGACAAGACACTGTTCCAATGTTTTTTCTGCGTTATAGATGGGGATGATGATGCTGACTGTCGGTTCCATAATACTCCTTGCCGGTTGATATGATTACGGATATTGTGTTCAATTTATTCGGGAATATGCATGATTGCGCGATTCAAAAACTACTTGTAGATACGGATGTGATATGCTAAACTAATATGAGTTTATGTATTTGTGGGAGGTCTTGCCTTGAAGTTGGTTAAGATGATTCAATCTGCATGGAATGGTTGGAAGACCGGTCGATATGTCCGAGCGGTTTATCATGACAAATTGAAGGAGAATACGATACTTTTTGAATCGAAAAATGCAAGAGATCTTGCCGGAAATATATTTCGCCTCTTGGAAGCAGTTGGCGGAGATGGATTTGAACAGTTTGAAGTTTTTCTCAGTGTACGGAAAGAGCAGATGGCACGTATCCGTAAGTTGACCGAAAAGCACGGCGTTGTGCGATTCCGTATGGTACGTTACGGAAGTATGAAGTATTACCGTTTGCTGGCGACGGCAAAGTATCTGGTTGAGGATACTTCGTTTCCGGAAAAGTTCATTAAGCGAAAAGATCAGGTTTATCTGAATACCTGGCACGGAACCCCATTGAAGATGATGGGAAGAGACGAAGATGCAGGTGCATATGCAATCGGCAATGTCCAGAAGAACTTTTTCAGTGCGGACTATCTTCTTTATCCAAATGAGTATATGCAGAAGCTGATGTTTTCCGCATATATGTTAGATGAATTATATGAAGGCTCGGTTATTTACGAGGGATATCCGAGAAACAGTATTTTCTTCGATGATGAGAAAAGGGAACAAAAGAGAGCAGAACTTGGCGTAGGACAGAAGCAGATGATTGTCTATATGCCGACATGGCGCGGCAAGGTGACAGATTATACCTCTACGACTGCGGGAGAAGCTGCAGAAAGTCTGTTTGATATTCTGGATCGGACATTGACGGATGATCAGGTACTGTATGCAAAGTTCCATGTATATACGGAAAATTCCATACCATTTGAGCAGTATAAGCACATCAAAGCATTTCCGACCGATTGCGAGACCTATGAGCTGTTGAATGCTGCGGATGTGTTGGTAACAGATTATTCCAGCGTATTTTTTGATTTTGCCAATACCGGTCGTAAGATTATCCTGTATCCGTATGATTATGACACCTATATCGGAGAACGCGGATTATATACGTCATTGGAAGATTTGCCATTCCCCAAGGTATATAGCGGGGAGGAACTTGCGGCGGAACTTGGAAGACCGAAAGAATATGACGATACGGAGTTTCGCAGAACCTACTGCAACTATGACAATCGCGAGGCAGCGGTACGTCTGGCAAAACAGGTATTCTTAGGTGAAGATGTTTGCAGAGTGGAGAAGTGGAAGAACCGTGAGACAAAGAAAAAGATTCTTGTGTTCTCGTCCGGTATGGATCACAACGGGCTTACGACTTCGCTTCTGAATGTAATCAAAGAAGCAGACACGGAGAAGAACAGTTATTATTTCACTTTTTACCAGAACAGTTTTAAGCGTACACCGTTACGTATTAAACGGATTCCGGAATATGTGAAGTATTTTCCGATCAATGGTACGGTAACGGACCTGACACTGATGGAGCTGATTGCATTTAAGTTCTACTATGGAGTGAATGTTGATTGGCCGTGGGTATACCGTTACGTACACCGATTATATGAAAGAGAATTCCAAAAGCATTTTGCAGGAGTTAACTTTGACGGAGTAATTCATTATACCGGCTATTCCAGAGAAATTACGATGATGCTTTTGACGGCACCTTGTAAGACGGCAATCTTTGTTCACAATGATATGCCGAAGGAGGTGGCGACCAGAAATAATCATCACATACCGACGTTGCGTCATGCATATCACGAATATGATATTGTGGTACCGGTCAGTGAGAGTGTACGGAAAGCTATCTTACCGTGGTCAGATGAAAAACGCATGATTGTGATAGACAACACACACGATGATGCCGGTGTGAAAGAGAAGGCAGAACTTGATTTTGAGATAGAGGAACAGACCCTGTTGAACGTTCCGGAAGAAAGATTAAGAGAACTGCTTGCGGATGAATCGGTTGAGAAGTTCATCAACATCGGGCGTTTTTCACCGGAAAAAGGTCATAAGAAGCTGTTGCAGGCATTCGAACGTTATTACAAAGAGCATCCGAAGACTGCCCTGATTATCATTGGCGGAAACGGAGTGATGTATAAAGAAACGGAAGAATATGCAAAGAATCTTGCCTGTGCAGATGCTGTGGTTATGATCCGAATGATTTCCAACCCGTTCGCAATTATGAAACACTGTAAACTCTTTGTTCTTTCTTCGGAGTATGAGGCACTCGGACTGGTGTTGCTGGAAGCAGAAAGTCTGGGAATTCCGTCGATTGCCACAGATGTGGTTGGTTCAGGAGATTTTATGAAAGAGCATGGTGGATATGTGGTTGAAAACAGTGCGGAAGGTTTGTACCGGGGTATGTGTGCATATAAGGAAGGAAAGGTTCAGGCTCTTGGTATTGACTTTGAAAACTACAACAAAGTAAGTGTAGACAAATTTAATCGTCTGTTTGACAATTAGGAATTGCAAAATGTAGTTAGAATAGGACAGAGATGGGATTATATCGTTATATTAAAGAAGAAATTGAAATCATCATGGATCGGGACGCTGCGATTAAGTCGCCGGTAGAAGTTTTCTTATACCCGAGTTTTAAGGCAGTACTGCGTCACCGGATTGCACATTGGATGTACCGGCACAAGTGGTATTTTCTCGCGCGTTGGTATTCGCAGCGCACAGCAAGAAAGACCGGTATTGAGATTCACCCCGGCGCGCAGATCGGAAAGGGCTTCTTTATCGATCACGGTAGCGGCGTTATCATTGGTGAGACTACGATTATCGGTGACAATGTTACACTCTATCAGGGTGTGACGCTTGGCGGTACCGGTAAGGAACATGGGAAACGTCACCCTACCATTGGTGATAATGTTATGATCAGTGCGGGCGCGAAAGTGCTGGGCTCGTTTACCGTTGGTGAGAATTCCAAGATTGGTGCAGGTTCTGTGGTACTTAAGGAAGTGCCGCCGAACTCAACGGTTGTTGGCGTTCCGGGGCGTGTGGTAAAACGCGACAATGTGCGTGTACCGCGGGCGGATCTTGACCATGTACATCTGCCTGACCCGGTTATGAATGAGATTGACCGTCTGAAGCAGGAGAACAGTAAGTTAAACGAGCGTTTGGAAGAACTGGAAGCAAAACTGAGTCAGAAAAACTGAGAAATTATGTGCCGGTAATTGAAGGTACAGGGAATAGAAAGGCGTGTAAGAATTATGGAAAACAAATTTCAGTTGTTTAATACCTTAACCAGAAAGGTAGAACCGTTTGTGCCGAATACAGACGGCAAGGTAAAGATGTATACCTGCGGCCCGACCGTATATCATTTTGCACACATCGGTAACTTACGAAGCTATCTGATGGAAGATGTACTGGAGAAGTCCTTACGTTTTGCGGGTTATGATGTAAAGCGTGTTATGAATATTACGGACGTGGGTCATCTGTCAAGTGATGCTGACACCGGTGAAGATAAGATGTTAAAGGGTGCAAAGCGTGAGAACAAGACAGTTATGGAGATTGCAAAGTTCTATACGGATGCATTTTTCTCGGATTGTGCAAAACTCAACATCAAGACCCCGGATGTAGTAGAACCGGCAACCAACTGTATCGCTGAGTTTATCCATATGGTACAGGTACTGCTTGAGAAGGGATTTGCTTATGAGGCAGGGGGGAACATCTACTTTGATACTTCAAAGCTTAAGGAGTATTATGTGTTCTCCGGACAGAACGAGAACGAGCTCTTAGTCGGTGTACGTGATGACGTAGAGCAGGACGATAATAAGAAGAACAAGAGTGACTTCGTGCTGTGGTTTACCAAGTCGAAGTTCGATGCACAGGAGCTTAAGTGGGACAGTCCGTGGGGCGTAGGTTATCCGGGATGGCACATTGAGTGTTCCGGTATCTCTATCAAGCATCTGGGTGAGGATATGGATATCCATTGCGGTGGCGTAGACAATATCTTCCCGCATCATACGAACGAGATTGCACAGAGTGAAGCGTATCTCGGACATAAGTGGTGTAACTATTGGTTCCACGTACATCATCTGAATGACCGTTCCGGTAAGATGAGTAAATCGAAGGGAGACTTCCTTACCGTATCTTTGTTGGAACAGAAGGGTTATAATCCGCTGGTATACCGTATGTTCTGTCTTCAGTCCCATTATCGCAAACCACTCGAGTTCTCCTTCGAGGTACTGGATCAGGTGGCTTCTGCATATCAGAAGCTGGTGAAGCGTATCGCAGGACTTAAGAAGGACGGAGAGATTGATACAGCAAAGAAGGAACTGTATCGCGGCAAGTTCTTAGAGGCGCTGGCAAATGACATCAATACTTCCAGTGCATTGACGGTAGTATATGACCTGTTGAAAGACGAGATGAACGGAGCAACGAAGCTCGCGTTAGTGGAAGAGATGGATTATGTTCTGGGCTTAAATCTTCTTGCAGGTGCAGGAGAGGAGAAGGAGTCTGCCGGTACGAGTGGTGCGGACGCTGAGTTGACCGCATACATCCTTGCAAAGATTGAAGAGCGTAAGGAAGCAAAGAAGGCAAAGGATTTTGCAAAAGCGGATGCAATCCGTGAGGAACTGCTCTCCAAAGGCGTTGCGATCAAGGATACGAGAGAAGGCGTAGTATGGGAATTGGTGTAAATATTGAGTTTGAGCCGACGGGAGAATCCGAGAAGCAGGAAGCTGAAGTGAGAGCGGATGGTATACGGGAGAAGGCAGCATTGATTGAAGAACCGTTATACCATAAAGTATGTAAAACGTTTTCGATACAGGCACAGGATGCGAAGCAGTATTCGCCCCTTACTCTTGCATATATCGGGGATGCTATCTACGAGGTAATTGTCAGAACCGTTTTGGTGGAGAAGGGCAATGCGCCGGTGAATACGCTTCATAAGCGCGCAAGTAAGCTTGTGAAGGCAGAAGCACAGAAGGATGCATTCTTCCGAATCAAGGAACTGCTGAGCGAGGAAGAGATGGCGGTGTTCAAGCGCGGACGTAATGCCAAGTCCTATACCAGTGCAAAAAATGCAACCATCGGCGATTACCGGATTGCAACCGGATACGAAGCGTTGTTCGGGTACTGGTATTTGTCCGGGCAGACAGAACGAATGCTTGAGCTGGCGCAGAAGGCTATGGAGGAAAAATGAGATACGAAGAATTTACAATTGAAGGACGGAATGCAGTCATTGAAGCGTTCCGTGCAGGAAAGCCGATTGATAAGCTGTTTGTGCTGGACGGATGTCAGGACGGTCCGGTAAAGACCATCCTGCGTGAAGCGCGTAAGGGTGATACCATCATCCAGTTTGTGAAGAAGGAACGTCTTGACCAGATGTCTGAGACCGGAAAGCATCAGGGAGTTATCGCATATGCGGCGGCTTACGAATATGCCGAAGTGGAAGATATCCTGAAGGCTGCAGAGGAGAAAGGCGAAGCACCGTTTATCATCTTGTTGGACGGCATTGAAGATCCGCACAACTTAGGTGCGATTATCCGTACTGCGAATCAGGCGGGAGCACACGGGGTGATCATTCCAAAGCGCCGTGCTGTAGGTCTGACTGCAACGGTGGCAAGAACCTCAGCCGGTGCGCTGAACTACACGCCGGTAGCGAAGGTGACGAACCTGACCGCAACGATGGAAGAACTGAAGAAGCAGGGAATCTGGTTTGTCTGCGCCGATATGCAGGGTGAAGTGATGTATCGCCAGAATCTGACCGGTCCGATTGGTCTTGTGATTGGGAACGAAGGCGAGGGAGTGAGCCGTCTGGTAAAGGAACACTGTGATTTCCACACCGCAATCCCGATGCACGGCGAAATCGATTCACTCAATGCATCCGTGGCAGCAGGTGTTCTGATGTATGAAATCGTAAGACAACGTTTGGGAAAATAATAATCGTGAGAATATGCGTCTGAGAGTGTCATTATGTTCAATATGGTGATGATAGGCACTTTCAGACGTGTTTTTTTGTGTAAAAATTTTGACAAAAAATTAGCAAAAGGCATTGTCACCAAAATTGTTTTATGTTACACTGATTACAATTTGGGTTTTCTATCGGGAAGGAGGTAACGAAGATGGCATTTAACACAGTATCTGCATTACTTGCAGCAGGCGGAGAAGACATTTCCAATCTCTTTGTAGTAATCATGGGCGTTGGTATTGTATTCCTCGGATTGCTCTCCATCGTAATTCTGACCACCATCATGAGTGCGGTTATCCGTGCTTTTGAAGGAAAGAAGAAGGAAGAAGCACCTGTAGCAGCTCCGACAGCACCGGCAGCAGCACCGATTGCAAATCGTGGCGAGCTGGTAGCAGCAATCGCAGCATGCGTAGCGGAAGATCTCGGAACAGATGTATCCGGTATCCGTATCGTATCAATTAAGAACGTTTAATAACGGGCAATGCTCGTAAAATGAAGCAACCTGAAAACAAAGAAAAGAAAGGATAAAGAAAATGAAGAAGTATAGAGTAAACGTAAACGGAACGAATTACGAAGTAGAGCTTGAGCTCGTAAGCGAAAACGAAGTTAAGAGTGCAGCACCTGCAGCAGCTCCGGCAGCAGCACCGGCAGCAGCAGCTCCGGTTGGCGGTGAGACTGTTACCGCTCCGATGCCGGGTCCGATTCTTGACGTGAAGGTAGCAGCAGGCGCAGCAGTGAAGAAGGGTGATGTTCTTATGATTCTCGAAGCAATGAAGATGGAGAACGAGATCCTTGCTCCGTGCGACGGAACCGTTGCAGCACTCAATGTATCCAAGGGAACCACAGTAGAGACCGGTACCGTTCTTTGCGTAATTAAATAATTAACGCGGAACTGATTTAACTGATTTGTCTTTACATGATTAATGGAGGATACATATGGAAACTATTATGAATTTCTTAAATCAGACCGGTTTCAGTATGATCGCAGAGAACCCGAAGGTTCTTGCTATGTTACTGATTGCCTGTGTTCTGATGTATTTGGCAATTGTTCGTAAGTTCGAGCCGTTGCTGCTTGTTACCATTGCATTTGGTATGTTGCTTACTAACCTGCCGGGCGCAGAAGTATTCCATGAAGAACTGTTCGCAGGCGGACATGTTCACTGGGATATGTTCAGCGACAAAGCAGGTCTGATTGACTACCTCTACCTCGGTGTTAAGCTCGGTATCTATCCGTGTCTTATCTTCGTTGGTGTAGGTGCGATGACCGACTTTGGTCCGTTGATTGCTAACCCGAAGAGCTTGCTCCTTGGTGCTGCTGCTCAGGTTGGTATTTTTATTACCTTTATCGGCGCAAGAGCACTTGGCTTTACCGCTGCTGAGGCTGGTTCCATCGGTATTATCGGTGGTGCAGACGGCCCGACCGCTATTTTCGTAACTTCCAAGCTTGCTCCGCATCTCTTAGGACCGATTGCGGTAGCTGCTTATTCCTACATGGCACTTGTTCCGGTTATCCAGCCGCCGATTATGAAGCTCTTGACTACCAAGAAAGAGCGTCAGATCGAGATGAAGGAGCTTCGTAAGGTATCTAAGACTGAGAAGATTATCTTCCCGTTCGTAGTTACTATCTTCGTAGCACTTCTGGTTCCGTCGGCAGCTCCGTTGGTTGGATGTCTGATGCTTGGTAACCTCTTCAAAGAATGTGGTGTAACTGAGCGTCTGAACAAGACCGTACAGAACGAACTTATGAACATCGTTACCGTATTCTTAGGCATCTCTGTAGGTGCTACTGCTACTGCAAGTACCTTCCTTTCCTTGGATACGATTAAGATTATCGTAATGGGTGTTGTTGCATTCGGTATGGGTACCGCAGGTGGTGTGCTTCTTGCAAAGTTCATGAACCTCTTCCTGAAGAACAAGATCAATCCGTTGATTGGTTCTGCAGGTGTATCTGCAGTGCCGATGGCAGCACGTGTTTCCCAGACCGTTGGTCAGAAGGAGAATCCGAAGAACTTCCTTCTTATGCACGCTATGGGTCCGAACGTTGCAGGTGTTATCGGTTCCGCTATCGCAGCCGGTGTATTGATGGCTCTGTTCGGTTAATTTTTGGAGGTAAAAACAAATGGCAAAGAATCCGTTATTTATTACCGATACGATTTTACGTGATGCACACCAGTCTCAGGCTGCAACCCGTATGCGTATTGAGGACATGCTTCCGGCATGTAAGATACTTGATGATATCGGTTACTGGTCTCTGGAATGCTGGGGCGGTGCAACATTTGACTCCTGTATGCGTTTCCTGAACGAGGATCCGTGGGAAAGACTTCGTACCTTGAAGGCTGCTATGCCGAAGACCAAATTACAGATGCTGCTTCGTGGCCAGAACATCTTAGGTTACAAGCACTACGCAGATGACGTAGTAGAGCAGTTCTGTAAGAAATCCATCGAAAACGGTATCAGTGTTGTTCGTATTTTCGACGCATTGAATGACCCGAGAAATATGCAGGCTGCTATGAAGTATACCAAGGAATACGGCGGTATCGTAGAAGCAGCAATCAGCTACACCACCAGTCCGGTTCACAACGAAGATTACTTCGTAAAGCTGGTACTTGAGCTGGAGAAGATGGGCGCAGACGTTATCTGTATCAAGGATATGGCAAACCTCCTGCTTCCGTACGATGCATACAAGCTTGTTAAGAGATTGAAGGAGAACACCGGTCTTCCGATTCACCTTCATACTCACAATACTTCCGGTACCGGTGATATGGTATACCTTATGGCTGCAGAAGCAGGCGTAGATATCGTTGATACCGCACTGTCTCCGATGGCAAATGGTACCGCACAGCCGACCACTGAGTCCTTAGTTGCTACCATGGCAGGAACTGACCGTGATACCGGTCTTGATCTTGTTAAGATGAGCGAAGCAGCTACCCATTTCCGTAAGGTTGCTCAGAGACTTACGGATACCGGTGACCTCAATACCAAGGTACTTCGTGTTGATACCAACACCCTTCTGTACCAGGTTCCGGGCGGTATGCTCTCCAACCTGATTTCCCAGCTGAAGCAGGCGAACGCAGAGGACAAGTACTATGATGTGCTTGAAGAAGTTCCGCGTGTACGTAAAGACTTCGGTTATCCGCCGCTTGTAACTCCGACCAGCCAGATTGTTGGTTCTCAGGCAGTTATGAACGTGCTTTACGGCGAGCGTTACAAAGTATTTACCAAAGAGTCCAAGGCTCTCCTTCGTGGTGAGTATGGTCAGCTTCCGGGCGAAGTAAATGAAGAAGTTCGTAAGAAAGCAATCGGTGATGAGGAAGTTATCACCTGCAGACCGGCAGATCTTCTTGCTCCGGAACTTGAGAAGTACCGTGAAGAGACCAAGGATGTTGCAAAGTGTGAAGAAGATGTTCTTAGCTTTGCATTGTTCCCGCAGGTTGCTCCGAAGTTCTTTGCAACCCGTGGTCAGAAGGTGGAAGAGGCAGCTAAGGAAGCTCCGAAGGCTGCAGCTCCGGCTGACGGCGTACGTACCATCTACGTACAGGATATGTCAAACTAATCCGTAGAAAACCAATAAGAAACGGGCTGTCGCGTTTGCGACAGCCCGTTTTTTGACCTCACACGGAGGTCTTTTTTGTTATAACGATATAAGGTCGAAGATGGTTTGCGGGGTGGTACAGTCCAAGGTTTGCATGATGCGGGCAACATAGTGGTCGAAGGAAGTGTGATCTACAAGACGAAAGATTGCTGCCGTCATATCAATGAAGTCAGTGCTGGAGGTTTTGTCTGCCATACAGCCAAGACTTAGGAAGCGTAGCAGAGCATAAAGTGAGCTGATGGCGACGAATTCATCCCATGGGCTTTCAGGTCGATCCTGAAAGGGGAATTGTTCAAAGAACATGTGGTTTACCAGCATATGTTCAAACCAGATTTCCCACTTGGGGAAGGTTGCCTCGAAATGTTCTTTGGCACAGATATAGTGATTAAAGATATCAGGAGTTGTAGTGAAGGAGTCTGTGTCACAGAATTCACTAAAGTAAGTTTGCGCAGTTTCTCCGTAAGCGCGAAGACTGTCACTACGTTCGTCCAATTGTTTTGAGAGCGCAGCCATGGTACGCAGTCCGAATGCAAGATGTTCGGGACCGGCTTCCAGTGGCAGAAAGTCAGAAGGAAAAGCTGCCTGCAGTAATACTTCCAATGCGTTTACATCTTGTTTGGCTATTACTTGTTCTAATTTCTGTAGCGAGAGGCCCAATGATATCAAACGTTCCGGTAGTGACAGGGAACGGTTTTGCATGTGGGAAATCAGCCAAAGGCGGATTTCGGTTTCTTTTCCCATAAGCGGGAAGGTATGACTTCGTTTGTGCGATGGAAGGACACCGAAGGAGAGGTCATGATGTTCGAAGCGAATGGTGTCGTTCTTCTCAAAAAGGAGTTCCAGAACGGCTTCACAGCTGTTTGTCAGAGAACATTCGTAGTCCGGTTCCAGTCGGATACCGCGTGGGTAGAGACGACAGACATGCGCCAGGGATTCTTCACCGAGTTCGGCATGCAGAATGCAACGACCGTCCGGCAGACGCATGGAACAGTCTCCGTCGTAGCGTGGAGTAATCTGTGCGTATTCTTCCGGGGTGGGATGAAGTGCAACTTTGATGCCGGTATCCATCCGATGACGCAGTTCGTCACTGCATTCGCAAGAGGTCAGATGAAAGTAGTCGTCGAGCGAGATATGGATCGGCCAGCCGATACAGCATGGCGTGCGGCAGGCACCCATCTTACAGGTAAATGAAGTGAGGTAGTCCGGTATGAGAAAGTTATGTGTTGTATTCATAGAATGAAATCCTTTATTTATGATAAGGTATTAAAATTAAATATGAAATGGTAAAACAAATCATTAAATGTTAAAAAAGGCAATTAAATGGAATAAAAAGGTAATTGCAACGAGAAAAAAAATGCTCTACGAGCAGAAGTGAAAAGTCAGAGCGCAATCATATGCGGTCTGTATGTATGAGAGAAATAAAAAAGAGCTGCTGACCGGATTTGAACCGGTGACCTCATCCTTACCAAGGATGCGCTCTACCGACTGAGCTACAGCAGCTTATATGTGAACAAGATTGCTCTTGTCCAACCTTGTGCTCACGAGCACAATTGGTATATTACCATAAAGGTTTTTATTTGGCAAGTCCTTTTTTGCAAAATGTTTGAAAAAATGAAACAATTTTTTTGTGTTGACACACTTGGGTTTTCATGCTATATTTATCAACGTTCGGATACAGGATTCCTTGGTTCTGTATGTGAGATCGGGGTGTGGCTCAGTTTGGCTAGAGCGCTTCCTTAGGGAGGAAGAGGCCGCAAGTTCAAATCTTGTCACTCCGAGTAATCAGCCTGACAGGTAACTGTCGGGCTTTTTTTGTTGTATTTTTTTCTGTTTTGCTGTTTGCATGTGAATTCTGATTTTGTTTTCCTTTTTTCTTTACAAAGTAACTGTCCTGTGCAAAAATAGAAGATGATAGATTAGAGCAAAACAAAGAACGGAGAGTTAAATATGAAAAAATATACGCGTCTTTTTTTGTTTTTTATTGCAAGTGGTTTGAATGCTTTCTTTTACTATTTTTGTGGTTACTGGAGTCAGGGAAAGATAAGCTGGACACCAAAGTTGGACTTGGTCTGCGGAATTGCTGCGATTATTTTTCTTGCATTGATGGAGAGTCGTTTTTTATTGCAGCTGATAATAAGGAGTAGATTTTCGGCTGCGAAGAAAAGGATCTTTGATATTCGGATATGGGTACAGGCTGTTTTGCTCTTGGTTTATTATGTTGGCTGTATTGCTTTGATACGGTCAGTTGAGTTTACGTATGGAGTTATTTATATTTCATTGTTTGCCGGTGTACTGGCAGTTGTGTGGCTGGGTTTTGTCAAAGGCGGCAGAGTTCTTTGGACGGGGGAGAACGGAAGGTATTTCTTAGATGAAGACGGAAAACTCTATCCGGTCAAAGAAGTGTCGGAGAGCGAAACGCAGGTATTCATTGAATGCATGGTAAATGAGTTACGGAGTAAGACAATTATAATAAATAAGAAATTCTAAGATGAAGTTGTAATGGGCAAATGATGAGTAAGGGGCGGTTCGAATGAGCAAAATAAAAGATACATTATGCAGATTGATAAGATTGAAACGCATATGGCTTTTATTACTGTTTCCGGTGGCATTTGTGTTACTGGAACTTGCAAAGCGGAGTGAATATTTTGCAGAAGAGATTTATGCACAGGGTATTTTTCATCTGTATTCACAAGGGTTTTCTTTTGTTACCGGATGGTTGCCGTTTTCTCTGGCAGAGATGGGGATTTTGCTCGGTATCGTAGGAAT
>JAZNXH010000164.1:0-26458 GCA_045593785.1 Lachnospiraceae bacterium | reverse complement strand
TTGACGCCATCGGGCGGATGGACTCATCTACCTGCATCCATGCGGGAATGACCGGACTGAGACTTAAAGTAAGTACAGTAAACAGAATACCACAGAACAATACAGCAAGGACTGCCTGCGCAGCCGCCTTTTTGATTTTTTTCAGTTCACCTGCACCGTGTGCCTGTGCGATAAATGCCAAAAAGCCTACTGCGACAGCTGAGATTGTACTGCCAATCAGCCAGTTGACGGTCGTGGTAGCACCGACGGCGGCGGTTGCATCCGTGCCGAGGGAGCCGACCATGGCAGTATCGATATATTGGACGGCGGTATGTAAGAGCTGTTCGAGCATTGTCGGCCATGCCAGGGTCATGATGGCGAGGAGCAGGGCTTTGTTGCTGAGCGGATTGTGATTGCCTGTCTGTGAATTCATTGTTTCTGTTGTATGCTTACTTATATGTTTCATGGGAACTCCCTGATTGTTCTTATAATGCGATACCATTATGGATTCGAAAGGAGGTTTTGTCAATTGCGTTTTCTGTATTTTTGGTTGATGTTGGAGCGGAAATTGTTTATACTGTAAGGTATGGTTATAGAATGAAAATTATATTTTGCAAGATGATATAGAATGTGAAAAAGGAAGGAATATAACAATGAAAAAAACTGCGATATATAGAAGGAAAGCAGGTTGCCTGTTGCTGTCACTGGTTTTATGTATAGGAGGCATTTCATGTGGTGAAGCAGAACAACCAATGGAAGAAGGGGCAGGACCGTCTCCGACCCCGATTGTGATGGAAGATTGGGAGGGGGAACCTTGTTTGTCTCCTACCGCACAGCAGAAGCTGCAATTTGCACAGATGGTTCCCGGAGAGACGGCGGCTGAGATTATCGTGGATGGATATGGTTCTATCTTTGTGAGGTTCTTCCCCGGCAAAGCGCCGAAGGCAGTAGAGAACTTCCTGACGCATGCAAGAGAAGGGTACTATGATAATACCTTGCTTCATCGTGTGATTGATGATTTTATGATTCAGGGCGGTGACCCGGAAGGTACGGGTTACGGCGGTGACAGCATTTACGGAAAGCCATTCGAGGATGAGATTGTTCCGGAATTGGAACCGTTCCGTGGTGCACTCTGTATGGCAAATGCCGGTGCAGACACCAATGAGAGTCAATTCTTCCTGATGCAGGCAGATGCCGCATCCGTGCAGAGTCTGAAGGAACTGGTGGAGTATAAAGGATACAGTTTGCAGGAATATCTGGAAGCCGGTTTTAAGACAGAACTGAGTGATGAGGTTCTGAATGAATACCTGACTTACGGTGGTGCACCGTGGCTGCACGGACATCATACCGTATTCGGTCAGATGTATGATGGATTTGAAGTGTTGGACGCGATTGCCGGAACTATAACAGATGGCAAAGATCGTCCGGTTGAAGAGATTACAATTAAGACAATCCGAATTTTTACCTACTAATCAGGAGATGATAAATTGAGCAGACAAACAATCGAAGGATTTTATTTTGATGATGCAGCGGTAGCTGCAACTGCAGCAAAAGAATCGGAGACAGTAAAGTATATTCGTTCCAAGACGAATTTTGAAAGAATCGATGCAGTTTATGCTATATATACGAAGTTGATTGATAATAATGTGTTTTCTACAGCAGTAGGATACTCGTTTCTGGCAGAGTTGTACCGGATACTGTCCGAGTCAGGCAGATATTCGGAGCCGGACCTTCCGAAGATATATATCAGCGTGAAGCAGAACGGTACGCAAAAAGTATCTGCAAGCAGTGCAGATATTACGGATAGACTATCCGAGGAAGAATTGTCAGCAGAAGAGGAAGCTCGGATTGTAGAAGCAGTGCATAAGCGTACGCAGAGTCTGAAGGATACCAGCCGTACCCAGGTGCGCAATATCCGTGAGATGTACCGTGACAAACAGCGGAACTATAAGATTGTGATTGCGGTGCTGGCCGCAGTGATTATCGGTATGCTTGCTATGGTATATTTTAGTGATTCTTCTCCGCTTCTGGATGCAGAACAACAGGTACTGGACAAGTATTCTGCATGGCAGGAAGAACTGCAGTTGCAGGAACAGGAATTAAAGGCCTGGGAGGCAGATCTGCTGGAACGGGAGCAGAGGTTGTCCGAGTAATGTAAGAAGGAACAGGCACATATTTGACCGATTATCACAGAATCAACATAATTCCTTGTTACCATGATCTTAATTACATATGGTTTGAAAGAATGTGCACGATAATGAGAGGGAAGCACGTTTGAAAACAGGAGGTAGTATATGGAACGTTTGAAGGTTTTGGTTGTTGACGACGAGAGTAGAATGCGCAAACTTGTGAAAGACTTCCTTTTGCGACAGAATTATGAGGTGCTGGAAGCAGAGAATGGCGAAGAAGCGGTTGATACCTTCTTTGCAGTAAAGGATATTGCACTAATTATCTTGGATGTAATGATGCCGAAGATGGATGGATGGCAGGTATGCCGTGAGATACGGCAGTATTCGAAGGTGCCGATTATCATGCTGACGGCAAAGAGTGATGAACGGGACGAACTGATGGGATTTGAACTGGGAGTAGACGAGTATATCTCAAAGCCGTTCAGTCCAAAGATTCTCGTGGCACGCGTAGAAGCGATTCTTCGCAGAACTTCTGCAACAGATGCTGAGATTACGGAAGTTGGAGGAATTGTTCTTGACAAGGCTGCTCATGAGATTCGGATTGAAGGGGTGCCGTTGGAATTAAGTGTCAAGGAGTTCGAACTTTTGACTTACTTTATGTTAAACAAGGGTGTTGCGCTTTCCAGGGAGAAGATTTTGAATAATGTCTGGAATTATGATTATTTTGGCGATGCCAGAACGATTGATACACATGTGAAAAAATTACGTAGCAAGATGGGGGATAAGGGTGATTATATCAAAACCATCTGGGGTATGGGCTATAAGTTTGAGGTAGAGGGCAGAGAATGAAACAGTCATTCCGTCACAGAATTACATTGTTCCTATTAGGAACCATCGCATTGACAATTATTATGTGTTGGTTTTTAAATCTTACCTTTTTACGGAGTTATTATGCCCACACGAAGCTGAGCCTGATGCGGGAAGTACATTCGGCAGTAAATGATTATATTAGTACGGTCAAGGACGATGTTTTGTCCAGAGAGCAAAAAAGCATGATTGACCGGATTGAGGCTTCGGAAAATGTTAAGATCTATCTGTTTCAGGATGTTGAGATGGATACTGCGTTTGGTACCTTGTATTTCACCTATTTTATTTATCCGGAACAGATTATCCTTCCGCACAATGAACGGGAACCACAGGGTGGTATGAGCGCGGAGATGATTGAAAACCGCGAATATTATCGTATCTACGAGTCCGCTCAGGAGTATATGTTTCCGAATCTGTTCGCAGGGACGATTAGCCAGGTGGAAGAGGTCGAAGTTACAGATGATTATATGATTATGACCCAGCATAACAATTCCATGGACTCGGATTTTATGGACTTGTTCGGTGACACGGATTTTGGCTATAACCTGTTTGTACGTTCGGGGCAGGAGAGTATGGAAGAAGCGGTGGATATTTCAAACCGTTTTCTGTTTTTCCTCGGAAGCTGTGTTATGGCACTTGCTGCGTTTGTCTCCTATCTGTTCAGTCGCAGATTTACCCGCCCGGTACTGGAATTAGCACAGATTGCAAGTAAAATGTCAGAACTGAATTTTGAGACCAAATATGAGGTTGACGGGGAAGACGAGATTGCTGTATTAGGCAACAGTATTAATTCGTTGTCTGAAAAATTGGAACATACGATTTCAGAGTTGAAAAGTGCCAATATTGAACTTCAGAATGATATTGACCGGAAGACGCAGATTGATGAAGTCAGAAAAGAGTTTTTGTCCAATGTTACACATGAACTCAAAACACCGATTGCATTGATCCGGGGATATGCAGAAGGTCTGAAGGACAATGTAAATGAGGATCCGGAGAGCAGAGAGTTTTACTGTGATGTTATCATAGATGAAGCGATGAAGATGAATAAGATGGTACAGAAGTTACTGTCACTGAACCAATTAGAGGTGGGGACTGCACAGCCGGAGATTGAGCGTTTTGACATAGTACCGTTAGTGAAGTCGGTACTTGCTTCGGTAGAAATTTTATTTCAACAAAAGGATGTGCAGCTGGAACTTCGTACAGACGATTCGGTCTATGTATGGGCAGATGAATATATGATGGAAGAAGTCTTTACGAATTTTATCAGCAATGCCCTAAACCATGTCAGTGACGCGTTGCGGATTGTGGTAAGTCTGGAACGGATTGGTGACAAGGTGCGCTTGTCTGTATTTAACTCCGGGGAAACAATTCCGGAGGAGGCATTGGAACAGGTTTGGGTGAAGTTTTATAAGGTAGATAAAGCACGAACCAGGGAATACGGCGGCAGTGGTATCGGATTGTCCATTGTAAAGGCAATTATGGACCGTCATCGTCAAAACTATGGTGTGTTGAATCATGAAGACGGCGTTGAGTTCTGGATTGAGCTGGATGGCGGTGAAAATCTGGACAGAACAGGAAAAATTGGTTGATTTATAAAAATTTACTGTATTTTTTTGAATTTTATTATAATTTTCTATTCAATGATTGCCGATTAATGAAATAAGTGTTATTATATAGTTAGATATGAATCTTTCGCAGTATTACAAAATACTGCAAAGAGGATTGAGTATTAATCTCGTAGGATGGGATTGGAGCGAGGTGTCAGCTTGAAAAAGATTCTGGCTGTATTAGCAATGATGATTATGTTGGGCCTGACCGGCTGTGTGCACATGGTGGAGATAACAGACGAAGAGTCTGAGACGATTGCGCGCACGGCTGCTTGGCTTTTGTTTAAATACGATAATAACTATAGAGAAAATTTGATTACACCGACTCCGACCGTGACTCCGACACCGGTACCGCCGACGCCGACACCGCTTCCGGACGAGACAGTTGAGCCAACCATGACGCCGGATGTATCAGAGGGTGAAACGGAAGAGATTGTTTTACCTGAGTTTAATGCATCTGTAGATGAGACACTTGGAATTAGTGATTTATGTTTGGAATATGATGGATATGAACTTTATGACAGCTATACGTTTGAGGCGCTGAGCATTGAGCCGAAAAAAGCGGAGAATTGTTTGTTGCTTGTGTTCTTGAATCTGCAGAATGAAGGTGAGAGTGATGTTGCGGCCAACATTTTGGAGATGCAGCCAAAATGCCGACTCTATGTTGATATCACAGAACAACTGAGTCCGAAAAGAACGGTTCTTCTGAATGATTTTCAGTATCTTGTTACAGAGATTCCGGCCGGTGAGAGTTACAGTAGTGTTTTAGTGTTTGAAGTAGAACGTGATTTCAATCCGGAAAGTCTTGATTTGTATCTGACCATTGGTGATCATACAGCACATATGAATTTACAGTAAACTATATAATAACGGAGGGTGGTTTATGGAGACTAACATCTTATTAGAAAGCGGCACAAATGAACTTGAGATTCTTGAGTTTTCTGTGGGAGGAAATTACTACGGAATCAATGTTTCGAAAGTAAGAGAGATATTGCCGTATAAGGCGCCGACACCGGTACCGAATACCCACCATGCAGTAGAAGGCGTATTTATGCCCCGTGGCGAGATTATCACGATTGTGGATCTGTCCAGAAGTCTTGGATTGAATATTCCCGGTTCAGACTCAGATATGTACATAATTACGAACTTTAACAAGTTAAATGTTGGTTTCCATGTTCAACAGGTTCATGGTATCCACAGACTCTCCTGGACACAGATCAGTATGCCGGATGCAACGTTAAATTCCGGCGGACAGGGTGTTGCAACCGGTATTGTTAAATTGAACGAAAAACTGATTGTGATTCTTGATTTTGAGAAGATTGTAGCAGACATCAGCCCGGAGACCGGACTCAGAACATCACAGCTGGATTCTCTTCCGGAGAGAGAACGGAATATGATTCCGCTTTTGATTGCAGAAGATTCTCCGTTTTTGGAGAAGATGATTGTGGATTGTCTGAATAAGGCAGGATATATGAATGTAATTAAGACAACCAACGGACAGGAAGCATGGGATGTATTAACCGGATTGAAGCAGAAGGGTAATATTGATCAGTCCATTCGTTTGGTTGTGACAGATATCGAGATGCCACAGATGGATGGACATCATTTGACCCGTCTCATTAAGTCGGATCCGGTATTGGGAAAAATTCCGGTTGTTATCTTCTCGTCCCTGATTAACGAACAGATGTATAAGAAGGGGGAAGCAGTTGGTGCAGATGCGCAGCTGACCAAACCGGAGATTGGACAGTTGGTAGAAGCAATTGACCGTTTAATCTTAGAAACACAGAAATAATTTTGGTGTGAGGCGACATGGCAGAGTGTAGATCCTGTGGAAAAGAGATTCCTGAGGGAAATCTGTATTGTAGTGAATGTGAGGCAAGAATGAAGGCAGACGAATCGTATCTTGATAGTCTGCTTAGTTCTGTTGTCAGCAGTTCAATGGAGCCGATACAGGAACGCCCTGTGAAAAAGACAACTGCGGAGCCGGTAAGCCCGACATTTTCGATGAAGGAAGAACTGATTCCGGAAGAAGAGGCAACGGGTGAGGCAGAATACACACCGGATTTTGCGGAACCGGAAATCGAAGAAATGTTTCCTACAGAGGTGATTGCGGAACCGGAAGCCGAAGAAATGGTTCTTACAGAAATGATTGAGGAAGCCGAAGAGGAAGATTTGCCGGCAACTGATTCTGCGGCATATAATATTTTTAATGAGACAGATGATTCTTTTTTAGATGATCTTTTTGCAGAGACGGAACCGGAGGAAGTTCCTGTTTCTCAGGAGGACGAGCTTTTGGAAGATTTGCTGCGTACGGTAGATGATGCGCAGGATATGGACGGATATGAATTTGATCCGGATGAGTTACAAGCAGATGCAGCCTCCCATTCGTATATGGAGCAGGAAGAGACAGAGATTCCTGTCGAGAATTTTGATACTTATGATGAAGAATTAGATGCAGAGGCGGCCATGATTGGCGAGGCATTGGCAGAAGAAGTATTTTCTATGCAGGACGAATCCCCGGTAGCATCAGATGACGCATTCTATGAAATGAGTGATGCAGATGATTTGATGGATCTGGTCGGAGCTCAATCTTTTGATGAACCGGTACAGCTGTTTGACGAACCGGCTTACGATGCAGCTGAGACTGTAGATTCCGGCGATGATATCATGGATTTCTGGAACATGATGAATGTGGATGAAATAGAGAGTGCAGACGAGCCGAATACTCCTGATATGTTTGGTGAGTTCCCGAGTCTGATGGGGGAAGAAGATACCGATATTCCGGAGATTGGTCCGGAAGGTAAATCTGCAACTCCGGTACAGCCGGCAAAGAAAAAGAATATTTTCCAGCGCTTGTTTGGTAATATCCGTGAGGATTTGACTCCGGAACAGATTGAAGAACGTAAGCGCATTGCACTGGAAAAATTTGAGGAAGATGAACAGCGCGCAGCAGATGAAGCCGCTCAGGCAAAGCTGAGTAAAGAAGAAAAAGCAAAACGCAAAGAAGAAGAGGCGGAACAGAAAAAAGCTGAAGATGAACAGCGCGCACGGAAAAAGCGAGAAGCAAAGCTTGCCAAAGAAGAACAAAAAAGAATTCAAAAAGATAAAAAAGAGCAGGCAAAACGTGCACTGTTAGCAGAGATTGAAGCCAATGAAGGTAAAATCAACAAGTTTGGGGCTTCGATTATCATTATGATGTTTGCAGCGGTTCTTTGCTTCATTGTACTTGGAACCGGTTATTACAATTATAAGATTTCAATTGAAAAAGCACAGTTTGATTTTGATCTGCAACGCTATGATGATGCGTATAATGATGTTTATGGTTTGGACATCAAAGAAGAAGATTTGGAATTATACGATAAGATTATGACGGTTCAGTACGTCAATGTGCAGCTGCTTTCATATATGAGATATAATTCTTTGGATATGGATGCGGAAGCGTTGGATTCCCTGATGAAGGGATTGCGCCGTTATGAAAAGTTTATCCAGTATGGTGCCCAGATTGGAGTTGTGGAGGATCTGGACTACCTGAAGAAGCAGATATTGCAGCAATTGGATGAAGTTTTTGGCGTGGATGAGTCTACGGCATATGCTATGCTCGAATTTGAGACCCAAGAGGAGTATAGTGTACAGATATATGAAATTGTATCAAAAAAGAACTAATAAAAGATTGGATTTTGATGTATGATTGCAATTATTGATTACGATGCCGGGAATCTGAACAGTGTGCAGAAAGCATTTCAGTTCCTTGGCGAAGAAGCAGTAATTACCCGAGATCCTGAGGTGATTCGAAGTGCAAGCCATGTGGTACTGCCGGGTGTTGGTGCATTTGCAGATGCAATGGGCAATTTACAGCAGTATGGCCTGGTTGAAGTAGTTAGGGAAGCGGCTTTCTCCGGAAAGCCGTTTTTGGGTATTTGTCTGGGATTACAACTTTTGTTTGATTCCAGTGAGGAATCTCCTGGCGTGAAGGGATTGTCTGTTCTTCCAGGAAAGATTCTTAGAATTCCGGATGCACCGGGACTGAAGATACCGCACATGGGATGGAATTCGCTTGACGTAAAGCCGGGTGCGAAGTTGTTTTCCGGATTGTCCGGTGAGCCATACGTATATTTTGTGCATTCTTATTATCTTGCTGCAGAGAATACTTCTGATGTAGCAGCAACGACAGAGTACAGTACGTTGATTCATGCTTCCGTAGAGCATGATAATATTTTTGCATGTCAGTTCCATCCGGAGAAGAGTGGCGAAGTGGGTCTTGAGATCTTGCGATGTTTTGCTGCGTTATAGTACCGGTATAGGTATAATGCCCCAAAATGCAAAAAGCAGAAGAACGAGATTTGATTCAGAATAGAATGATTGGTGGATAAGATGTATACAAAAAGAATTATTCCCTGCCTGGATGTCATGAACAATCGGGTTGTGAAGGGAACCAATTTTGTTAATTTAAGAGATGCCGGAGATCCAGTAGAGGTTGGCGCACTGTACAGTGAGTCCGGTGCGGATGAATTAGTGTTTCTCGATATTACTGCTTCTTCGGATGCACGTGATATTAAGATTGATATGGTACGCCGTGTTGCAGAGCGAGTGTTTATTCCGTTCACCGTTGGCGGTGGTATCCGTACAGTAGAGGATTTTAAGGTGATTTTACGTGCGGGTGCGGATAAGGTAGCTGTGAATTCTGCTGCAATTATGAATCCGAATTTGATTGCAGAGGCTGCAGATAAATTTGGAAGCCAGTGCGTAGTCGTTGCGATTGATGCGAAGCGCAGAGCGGACGGAAGCGGATGGAACATCTTCAAGAACGGCGGAAGAGTTGATATGGGTATCGATGCACTTGAATGGGCAAAGAAGGCAAATGACCTTGGAGCAGGAGAAATACTCTTAACCAGTATGGATTGCGACGGAACAAAAGCAGGATACGATCTGGAACTGACGAGAGCGGTATCCGAACTGGTATCTGTTCCGGTAATTGCATCCGGTGGTGCCGGTACGATGGAACATTTTTATGATGCGTTTACAGAAGGTAAGGCAGATGCCGTATTGGCGGCGTCTCTGTTCCACTATAAAGAGATGGAGATTATGGATCTGAAAGAATATCTGGCAGGCCGTGGTATTTCCATGCGGATGAGGTGTAAGGTAAATGGCAGCAATCAGTAACGATTGGTCTGAAAAAATCAGCGTAGAGTATAAGAAGCCGTATTATAGAGAGCTTTTCAACTTTATCAAAGAAGAGTACTCGAAAGTTGTGGTATATCCTCCATCTGAGGATATCTTCAATGCGATGCATCTGACTCCGCTTTCCAAAGTGAAATGTGTTATCCTCGGACAGGATCCGTACCATGAACCGGGACAGGCGCACGGACTTTGTTTCTCGGTTAAGCCTGACGTCAAAATACCGCCGTCCCTCGAGAACATCTACAAAGAATTGCACGATGATATCGGTTTTTCCATACCAAATCACGGATATCTCGAAGAATGGGCAAAGCAGGGCGTATTACTCCTAAATACCGTCTTGACTGTGCAGGCACACCGGGCGTTTTCACATCGCGGCAAAGGATGGGAACAGTTCACAGATGCCATTATCCGAACTGTCAACGAAGTAGACCGTCCGATAGTCTTCCTGCTTTGGGGCAAACCGGCGCAGGAGAAGAAGGCATTACTGAACAACCCGAAACATCTGATCCTTGAAGCACCGCATCCGAGCCCATTGTCTGCATACCGCGGATTCTTCGGCTGTAGACACTTCAGCAAAGCGAACGACTTTCTGATGAAGAACGGCGAGACACCAATCGACTGGACATTGCCGAGTGAAGTACGGATATGATGAGAAGTTGTGCTGTTGTAAAGTGAATAATAGATAATGCGATGTAAAAAGTGCTGAAACAATTGATGTAAAGTCAACTGTTTCAGCACTTTTGATTTCCGAAAACTAAATGGAACACAAAAATAATCATGGCTTCATATTCCGTACCGCACTTGCCAGCATTAGTTTGATGCGGTTCAGCTGATTTACTTCACTGGCACCCGGATCGTAATCAACGGCAACGATATTTGCCTCCGGATAGCAGCGGCGAAGTTCTTTGATAACACCTTTGCCTACAATGTGGTTTGGCAGGCAGGCGAACGGCTGTGCACAGACAATGTTTGGAGCACCGCTGTGAATGAGCTCAATCATCTCACCGGTTAAGAACCATCCTTCACCGGTCTGGTTGCCAATGGAGACAATCGGCTCAGCATACTTGGCAAGTGTTTCAATCTTTGGCGGAGCAGTGAAGCGTTTGCTCTTGTCAAGTGCTTCATTCATATCTTTTCTAAGCCAGTTCAGGGCCTGGATAATCAGTTTTGTAAGCAAGGCAGATTGTTTGCTTTTTCCAAGGTACTGATGCTTATAGATATTGTTGTAGAAACTGTAACTTAAGAAGTCCAAAAGGTCTGGAACAACGGCTTCTGCGCCCTCGGCTTCAAGCAAATCAACCAGATAGTTGTTGGCGGCAGGAAGGAATTTTACCAGAATCTCACCGACAACGCCGACTTTCGGTTTTTTGATACTTTCATCGAGCGGAATTTCGTCAAATTCTTTTACGATATTTACAAGATTTCTGCGGAATTCTCTTAAATTGCCGTTTGCAACGGATCTTTTACAGATTTCACTCCATTTTTTGTGCAGGGCATTGACCGAACCCGGAACTGCTTCATAAGGACGGGTGCGGTAAACAACCCGCATGAATAAGTCACCATAAATCAGCGCCTGCATACAACGGGTTAATACCGGAAGAGTAACCTTGAAGCCGGGGTTCTTCTCAAAGCCTTGTGCACTTAAGGAGATAACCGGAATATGTTCTAATCCTGCTTTTTTCAAGGCACGACGGATGAATCCGATGTAATTGGTAGCACGGCAGCCGCCGCCGGTTTGTGTGATGATAACGGCTACTTTGTTGGTATCATAACGGCCGGAGAGAAGTGCCTCCATAATTTGTCCGACGACAATCAGGGACGGGAAGCAGGCATCGTTATTCACGTACTTCAGGCCGACGTCAATCGCAGTACGGTTATCGTTCGGGAGTATTTCTACGTTGAAACCGCCGGAGCGCATTGCCGGTTCCAAAAATTCAAAGTGGATTGGTGACATCTGCGGACAGAGAATTGTGTATTCTTTTCGCATTTCTTCCGTAAATATAGCACGTTGATATGCAGCTTCTTTACTTGCAGCAAGTTCGTCCAGACAGAGTTGTTCTGCCAAACCGGGTTGTTTGGTTTGGCGGAGAGCATTCCGTTTGTCTTTTCGGTCTTTGATTGCGGACAGAAGTGAGCGGATACGGATACGTACGGCACCGAGGTTACTGATTTCGTCAATTTTGAGCAGGGTGTAGATCTTACCGGCGGCAGACAATATATCGTTCACTCCATCCGTGGTAACGGCGTCCAGACCGCAACCGAATGAGTTTAACTGTACCAGTTCAAGGTTCGGTTGTGTTGCAACAAAGGATGCTGCAGCATACAGACGGGAGTGGTACATCCATTGGTCGATGACAATCATTGGGCGTGCTACGGTTCCAAGATGTGAGATACTGTCTTCTGTGAAGACTGCTACGCCATAGGAGGTAATCAGTTCCGGAATACCGTGGTTGATTTCCGGATCCAGATGATACGGGCGGCCTGCAAGTACAATACCGGTACGACCGGTCTCTTGTAAATACTTCAGGGTTTCTTCGCCCTTGTCAGCGATGTCTTTTCGTGCCAGTGCCATCTCGGTCCATGCTGCAGACGCAGCAGAGCGGACTTCATCAGCAGGGATGCCACGCTCACTGAAAATTTCGGTAAGGCGTTTGGATACAATCTCCTCACTTTCAAAGGAAAGGAAAGGATTCATATAATCAATCGAAGGGTCACGGAGTTCTTCGATATTATTCTTAATATTTTCACCGTATGAGGTTACGATTGGACAGTTATAATGGTTACCGACACCGTCGATTTCTTTGCGTTCATACGGAATACAAGGATAAAAGATGAATTTCAGTCCCTGCCCGATCAACCAGGTAACATGTCCATGTGCCAGCTTTGCCGGATAACACTCGGATTCGCTCGCAATGGACTCAATACCGAGTTCGTAGAGCTTGTGCGTGGATTCCGGGGATAGAACTACACGGTAACCGAGCTTGGTAAAGAACGTGTGCCAGAACGGATAGTTCTCATACAGATTTAATACGCGGGGGATACCGACCTCGCCGCGAGGAGCATTTTCTACCGGAAGAGAAGCATAATCAAAGATACGTTTCATCTTATAGGCGAAAAGGTTCGGGATATTTTCTTTGTTTTTTTCCTTGCCAAGACCACGCTCACAGCGGTTGCCGGACACATACTGGCGTCCTCCGGTAAAGCGGTTGATGGTAAGCAGACAGCTGTTGGTGCAGCCTTTGCAACGGGTCATGGAAGATTCGAAACGCAGCTCGTTAATCTGTTCAATCGTGAGCATGGTTGTTGCCTGACCGCTGTAGTGAGCACGGGCAACGAGAGCAGCACCAAAGGCGCCCATAATACCTGCAATGTCCGGGCGTACTGCGTTACAACCGGCAATGGTTTCAAATGCACGAAGAACAGCATTGTTATAGAAGGTACCGCCCTGAACCACTACCTTTTTTCCGAGGTCCTTCGGGTCGGTAATCTTGATTACTTTGTAGAGGGCGTTTTTGATAACGGAATAAGCAAGCCCGGAGGAAATGTCTGCAACGGTAGCTCCTTCTTTCTGTGCCTGTTTTACCTTGGAATTCATGAATACGGTACAACGGGTACCAAGATCAACCGGGTTCTTCGCAAAGAGAGCTATCTGTGCAAAATCCGACACTTCGTAGCTTAAAGACTTGGCAAAAGTCTCGATGAAGGAACCACAGCCTGAAGAACACGCTTCGTTGAGTTGTACACTGTCAACGGAACCGTTCTTGATCTTAATGCACTTCATATCCTGACCGCCGATGTCAAGGATGCAGTCGACTTCCGGCTCGAAGAAAGCAGCAGCATGGTAATGCGCCACGGTCTCTACTTCACCTTCGTCCAACATTAATGCTGCCTTAATCAGATGCTCGCCGTAGCCGGTCGAACAGGAGCGCACGATGCGTGCACGGGAAGGCAGATATTCGTAAATTTCTTTGATGGCCTTGAGGGTTGTCTTCAACGGACTTCCGTTGTTGTTGCTGTAAAAGGAATACAGCAACGAGCCGTCCTCACCGATGAGGGCAGCTTTGGTTGTAGTAGAACCTGCATCGATACCGAGGAAGCAGTTTCCTTCATATTCGGAAAGGTTTGCTTTTTTGACGGTATTTGTAGCATGACGCTCACAGAAATTAGTGTAGTCCGTTTCTGTCTCAAAGAGTGGTGTCATACGGTTGACTTCAAACTCCATCTCAATACCGGTGTTCAGTCGGTCAGCTAATTCTTTGAGTGATACGGGGGTATCATTGGAGACGGAAGTGGTATCGGCAGTGTTTGCATGCATAGCAGAGCCAAGGGCAGCAAACAGATGCGAATGTTCCGGAGCAATGGTCTGCTCCGGTGTTAATTTCAGGGTACGGATAAAGGCAGCTTTTAATTCAGACAGGAAATGCAGCGGTCCGCCTAAGAAGGCAACATTTCCGCGAATTGGTTTGCCGCATGCAAGTCCACTGATTGTCTGGTTCACCACAGCCTGGAAGATAGAGGCGGAAAGGTCCGGTTTGGTTGCCCCTTCGTTGATGAGCGGCTGGATATCTGTCTTAGCAAATACACCGCAACGTGCAGCAATCGGGTAAATTGCTTTGTAGTCTTTGGCGTATGTATTCAGACCGGTAGCATCTGTCTTCAAGAGACTTGCCATTTGGTCGATAAAAGAACCGGTACCTCCGGCACAGATTCCGTTCATTCGCTGTTCAATACCGTTGGTAAAGTAAATAATCTTGGCATCTTCGCCACCAAGTTCAATTGCCACGTCGGTCTGCGGAGCATAATCCTGCAGGGAGGTAGCAACTGCTACAACCTCCTGAACGAAGCCGATGTTCAGATGCTTTGCAATGGTAAGACCGCCGGAACCGGTGATGCGAGCTGTGATTTGAATGTCGCCGAGCTGTTCGTGTGCGCGGAGCAGCAAGTTCGCTAAGGTTGCCTGAATATTGGCAAAGTGACGCTCATAATCAGAAAAAAGTAATTGATTAGTCTCATCAATAATCGCAATTTTTACCGTGGTGGAACCGATATCAATTCCAAGAAAATAATTTGTGTTACTCATATATTTCCCCTCAAAATACATATGAATGTAGAAATGAAAACTACATCATGCGTTCTGTAAAAACCAAATCAAACATGATTATACTTCAAGAATTTTAATATTTCAACAGAATATAATAAAATTTGACGAAATGTTCACATATGCTTCGGTAACCGATAAAAGAAGATGGAATAGAATAATAGAGCAATATAGTGTATTCGGAGGAGTGTATGCAGTATTACAATTCTTGTGGAGGAATCGTATATACCATTAAAGAAGGGGATACCTTGTATTCCATCAGTGGAAGATTTCAGGTGCCGGTTGCACTGATTCTTAAGGCAAATCCACTTGCAGATATCTATAATTTGCAGATTGGGGCAAAGGTTTGTATTCCTATGTATGGACTTTGTCAGCAGGTATGCACACCGGGCCGGCCACCGATGCCGGGAAGACCGGAACGTCCGCAACCGCCGATGCCGGGAAGACCGGATCGACCACAGCCGCCGATGAGACCGGAACGTCCACAACCGAGAGAGTAATGCAATAGGCCGGAGTTTGTGTGGGATTTGCAGAAGTACAGACAGTGACGCGGATGCAAATCCCACATTCTGACTCAAAAAAGTGTTTCATTTTCCCTTTGCTTATGGTAGACTAAATAAGGTTAAAGAACTATTATGGAGTTTATGAATACATTGCGCCGTAATATACGGTGCAGAGACGAGGTTACGAATGAATATTGTAAAACAAAGAGCAACCGTGCTTTCCAACGAGATGGTTTCAGCGGGTATTTACAGCATGTGGCTGGAAAACAGAGCAGCATCACTGCTTGCAAAACCGGGACAGTTTATTTCGGTATATTGTGAAGATAAGAGCCGTCTGCTTCCGCGTCCGATTAGTATCTGTGAAGTGGACAAGCAGAGAGGTGCTCTTCGTATTGTGTTCCGTGTAGCAGGTGCGGGAACGGATGAGTTTGCACATATGACAGCAGGACAGGGCGTAGATATCATGGGACCTCTGGGCAACGGCTATACACTTCAGAAGGAAGGAAAAGCGATTCTGATTGGTGGAGGTATCGGTATTCCGCCGATGTTAGAGCTGGCAAAACAGCTGGATTGTAAGAAGACGATTGTACTCGGTTATCGTGATGTACGTTATCTGGACGGAGAGTTTACAAAGTACGGTGAAGTAATCATCGCAACGGAAGACGGAAGCTGCGGTACAAAAGGCAATGTAGTGGATGCCATGAAGGCGATGAACGTAACCGGTGACATGATTTATTCCTGCGGACCGATGCCGATGCTTCGCGGTATCAGTACTTATGCAGAGGAATTGGGGATTCCGGCACAGATTTCCCTGGAAGAACGCATGGCTTGCGGTATCGGAGCATGTCTTGGATGTATTTGCAAGACAAAAGAAAAAGACCATCACAGTAACGTGAACAATGCACGTATCTGTAAAGATGGTCCGGTGTTCCTGGCAACGGAGATTGATTTTACAAAATAAGATGATCGGGATGGAGTATATATGAATACAGAAGTTAAAATTGCAGGAGTTACCCTGAAAAATCCGGTGATGACCGCATCCGGAACCTTTGGCTCCGGTATGGAATACAGTGAGTTTGTTGATTTGAATGCACTTGGTGCAGTTGTGACCAAGGGCGTTGCTGCAATTCCGTGGGCAGGGAATCCGACCCCGCGTATTGCTGAGACGGCAAGCGGTATGCTGAATGCAGTGGGGCTGCAGAATCCGGGCATTGATTTGTTCATGGAGCGTGATTTGCCGTTCCTTCAGCAGTACGATACGAAAGTGATTGTGAATGTCTGTGGCAAGACGGCAGAAGACTACATTGCAGTCGTAGAGCGTCTGGCTGACAGTAGTGTGGATTTGATGGAGATTAATATTTCTTGCCCGAATGTAAAGGAAGGCGGCATTGCTTTTGGTCAGAAGGCTGAGTCCGTTGAGATGATTACTTCAACATTGAAGAAATATGCAAAACAACCGTTGATTATCAAGCTGAGTCCGAATGTTACGGATATTACCGAGACGGCGAAGGCGGCAGAAGCCGGTGGCGCAGATGCGATTTCACTGATTAACACCCTGACCGGTATGAAGATTGATATTCACCGCCGTAATTTTGTCTTAGCAAATAAGACCGGCGGTTTATCCGGTCCGGCGATTAAACCGGTGGCAGTACGTATGGTATATCAGGCAGCCAATGCTGTGAAGGTGCCGATTATCGGTATGGGCGGTATCAGCAATGCGGAAGATGCGTTGGAGTTTATTATGGCAGGTGCAACAGCAGTATCGATTGGAACTGCAAATTTCCATGATCCGTATGCAACGGTAAAGACAATCGTCGGAATCGAAAGTTATATGAAGAAATGCGGCATTGAGGATATCAATGAACTAATTGGCTGTGTGAAATAATGTATCGGTGCGAGCCGTGGAAAATAGGATTGAAAAACCGTATGGTTTGTGATACGATACATCGGATAAAAATATATGAGATGAGAGGAAGCTGTGAGCCGGTTGCTCTGCTTCAGAACGGAGGTTTGTATGGACAAGTATAAGGAACAATTTATTGAGTTTATGGTAGACTGTGAAGTGTTACGCTTCGGTGATTTTGTAACGAAGAGCGGAAGAAATACTCCGTTCTTTATCAATACCGGATTCTATCGTACCGGTTCCCAGTTGAATTTATTGGGAAAATACTATGCCAATGCAATCAACAGTGCCTTCGGAACGGACTTTGACGTACTGTTTGGACCGGCATATAAGGGGATTCCGCTCAGCGTAACGGCCTCAATTGCAATGAGTACGGAATATGGCAAGGATGTACGCTATTGCTCGAACCGTAAGGAAGTAAAGGACCACGGCGACAAAGGTATCTTGCTGGGCAGCCCGTTAAAGGACGGCGATAAAGTTGTATTAATCGAGGATGTTACGACTGCAGGTACTTCCATTGAGGAGACGATGCCGATTCTCAAAGCACAGGCAGATGTGAAAGTAGAGGGTCTTGTGGTATCCGTTGACCGTATGGAACGCGGTAAGGGAACGAAGAGTGCCTTGAAGGAGATTGAAGAAACTTACGGCATTAAGACAACAGCAATCGTTACGATGAAAGAAGTAGTAGAGCATTTGTATAACAAAGAATATAAAGGCAGAATTATTATCGATGATGCCATGAAAGCAGCAATTGATAAGTATTATGAGCAGTACGGGGTTGAAGCATAATAATCTGTGATAGGTATCGATGGTCTTTATGGACAAAGGTACAGGAAGGATGTTATATGGAAAAGGTATATAAGGCAATGAAGTCTGCAGGCAGCTGGAATCTCGCATTAGGAATCACATTGATTGTTGCGGGATGTGTAGCAGGAATCCTTTTGATTGTCAGTGGTGCGAAGTTATTGAAAAAGAAAAAAGACTTGTTGTTCTAAAGCATAGCAGGATGCCAATAAACGGTACCGGAACGGATGTTGTTTATGAAAGAACGTTTATATCAGGAATTTTCCCGTATCTTTGGTGATTCCGCGGGAGCGCAATGTTTTTTTGCGCCCGGCCGCGTGAATCTGATCGGAGAACATACGGATTATAATGGCGGACATGTATTTCCCTGTGCGCTTACAATCGGAACCTATGCTGTAGCAAGAAGACGAAATGACCGCATGTTACAGTTTTATTCCATGAATTTTGCAGATGAAGGTGTGATTGGCGTTTCTTTGGATGATATGTTATATCGTTCGGAGCAATTATGGGCAAATTATCCGATTGGCGTTCTGAAGGTGCTGATAGACGCCGGTTATAAAGTGGAGTCAGGTATGGATATCCTATATAACGGAACCATTCCGAATTCTTCCGGACTGTCTTCTTCCGCATCGATTGAGGTGTTAACTGCATTTATTGCAAAACATTTCTTTTGTTTGGATCTTGATTTTGTTGAGATTGCTAAGCTGACTCAAAAAGCAGAAAACAAATTTATCGGTGTAAACTGTGGTATTATGGATCAGTTCGCGATTGCGATGGGGAAAAAAGACCATGCGATTTTCCTGAATACGGCAGATCTATGTTACACCTATGCTCCAATCTGCTTGGACGGGATGAAATTAGTCATTGCATGCAGCAATAAAAAGCGTGGACTGGGTGATTCGAAGTATAACGAACGCAGAAGTCAGTGTGAGGAAGCATTGCGCAGGTTACAGACGGTATGCCGGATTTCATCACTGGGAGACTTGACGGAGGAGGAATTTGAACAGTATCGTACCGTCATTGATGATCCGGTACTGGAGCAACGTGCAAAACACGCCGTTTATGAGAACTGCCGTACCGTACAGGCGGTAACTGCATTGCAGGAGCAGGACGTACAGCGTTTCGGAGAACTGATGAATCAATCCCATGTTTCGTTACGAGATGATTATGAAGTTACCGGAATTGAATTGGATACGCTGGTAGAAGCTGCATGGAAGCAGGATGGTGTGATCGGTTCCCGAATGACCGGAGCAGGGTTTGGCGGATGTACCGTGAGTATTGTAAAGAATTGTGCAATTGAGAAGTTTATTGAGCAGGTGGGCAGTGAGTACCAAAAGAAAGTCGGTTATGCGGCTGATTTTTATGTAGTTGAGATTGGTGCCGGTCCATGTTGCTTGTAAAGAGAGAATGAATTGAGGGCAGAAAGATGAGTGTGGAAAATCGCAAAGAGAATAAAAATATTCTAAAAGAGATTTTTAGTTATGCAATCATTATTGCGTTAGCATTTTTCCTGGCACATTTTTGGAAACAATATGTATCTACAAAAGTTGAAGTGATTTCCGGTTCTATGAAAGATACGTTACAGATTGATGACCGTCTGATTGCGTCAAAGCTTCCGTATGTTTTCGGTGAACCACAACGCGGAGATATTGTTGTGTTTCATTTTCCGGATGACGAGTCAGAAGTATTTATTAAGCGTCTGATTGGTCTTCCCGGAGAGACTATCGAAATTGTTGATGGTTATGTGTATGTCGATGGGATTTTTTTGGAAGAAGATTACGTAAAGGGTAACCGTGAAGGGAACTTTGGGCCTTATGAGGTTCCGGATGGAGAATACTTTATGCTCGGTGATAACCGTCTGCATTCCGGTGATTCCAGAGAGTGGAATGATAAATATGTATCCAAAGACCAATTGATCGGAAAGGCATTATTCTTGTACAAGCCGGAATTCAGAAAGCTGTATGAAGATTAATATAGGATTTGTATGAAACATCCCTGTCAGGGAAGAAGGGAACTCTGACAGGGATTTTCTATGGAGGAAGTATGAAACGACAAGATTTTTATTATGATTTACCGGAAAGTCTGATAGCACAGGATCCGCTTGAAAACAGAGCGTCATCCCGTTTGCTTGCATTGAATAAGGAAACCGGTGCATATTGCCATAAAGTGTTCCATGAGATAACCGAATACCTGAATCCGGGGGACTGCCTTGTGATTAATGACACGCGTGTGATTCCTGCCCGCTTATTTGGTGAGCGTGTACGTGAAGAAAGCGCAGAGACGGTACAGATGGGTGCCAAAGTAGAAGTATTGCTCTTGAAACGGTTAACGGATTCGCGATGGGAGACCTTGGTGAAGCCCGGAAAGAAAGCCCGCATCGGAACGAAGCTGAAGTTTGGGGACGGATTAATGTATGGAACGGTTGTGGATGTGGTAGAGGAAGGAAACCGTGTCATTGAGTTTGCGTATGAGGGTATTTTTGAAGAGATTCTGGATAAACTTGGTCAGATGCCGTTGCCACCCTATATTACGCATACATTGCAGGATAAGAACCGTTATCAGACGGTATATGCAACGCATGATGGATCGGCGGCAGCCCCGACGGCAGGTCTGCATTTTACACCGGAGCTACTGCAGAAAATAGAAGCGATGGGAGTTCAGATTGCCAGAGTAACACTTCACGTAGGACTCGGAACGTTCCGCCCGGTAAAAGAAGAAAATATCCTGGATCACCATATGCATTCGGAGCATTTTGAAATCAGTGAAGAAGCGGCAGAGAAGATTAATCGTACCAAAGAAAATGGCGGAAGGGTTATCTGTGTCGGTACAACGAGTTGCCGTACGGTAGAAGCAGCTGCAGATGAGAATGGTCATATTGAGGCACAGCAGAAGGATACGGAGATATTTATTTATCCCGGTTACCGTTTTAAGGTGTTAGATGCGTTAATTACGAATTTCCACTTGCCGGAATCCACGTTGCTGATGTTGGTATCGGCGCTTGCCGGAAGAGAGAACGTGATGGCTGCTTATGAAGCGGCAGTACGAGAGCAATATCGCTTCTTCTCGTTTGGAGATGCGATGTATATTGGGAATAATGTCTGATGTGTTTTTGCATATCAGAAGAAAGATGAAGAGTCTTTGAGAGATGAAACAGTTTGTTGAGCAGAGGAAGGAAGATACGGCGAACAAGCGGGTAGAACTGTTGGCACCTGCCGGTTCTTATGATTGTATGCGTGCAGCAATTAATGCAGGCGCGGATGCAGTCTATATGGGCGGGAGCCGTTTTGGCGCGCGCGCATATGCGGAGAATCCGGAACAGGATGCTCTGTTACAGGCGATTGACTGGGTGCATGTCAGAGGTAAAAAATTATATCTGACAATCAATACCTTATTTAAGGAAGAGGAACTGGAAAAGGAACTGGAAGCATTTCTCTCGCCTTTATATCGTCAGGGACTGGACGCAGTCATTGTACAGGATGTCGGCGTGATTCGGTTTCTTACGGAGCGATTTCCGTTGCTCCCCATCCATCTGAGCACACAGATGACGCTGAATACGGCAGACGCTGTAAAAACAGTTTTGACATTAGCAGAACAGCAGAATGCGGCTAATATAACACGGTTTGTACCTTCCAGAGAATTGTCTTTCGAAGAAATACGCACGTTACGGGCACAGTGTAATCTGGAAATCGAAACTTTTATTCACGGTGCATTGTGTTACAGTTATTCCGGGCAATGTCTGATGAGTTCACTAATCGGAGGAAGAAGCGGTAACCGTGGCAGATGTGCGCAGCCCTGCCGGCTGCCGTACCGGTATTCACAGGCAGGAAAAAAAGACGAACCGGACGGGGCAAAATATTACATTAGCCCAAAAGATATTTGTACAGTGGATATTCTGCCTGATTTGATTGAAGCCGGAATCGACTCCTTTAAGATTGAAGGCCGTATGAAGGGAACCGGATATGTCGGTGGTGTGACGGAAGGATACCGCCGTTGCATTGATTTATATGAGAGCCTTGGCAGAGATGGATATTGCGATTATCTGGCGGAACATCCGGAGTATATAGAGCAGATCAAAGAACGTTTTATGGATTTGTATAATCGTGGCAGCTTCAGTCATGGTTTTTATGACTGTGCCGGTGGCAAGTCAATGATGGCAGACCAGCGGCCGAACCATAATGGTGTCCTGGTTGGGGAAGTGAAGCAGGTAAGAGGAATCAATGCAGGGATTTTGCTGACGAAGGATACGTATGCACAGGATATTTTGGAAATCCGTTCGGAGCAGGAGAAGGTGTATGAGTTTACAGTGGGAACCGGAGAACGGGAGGGCAATCTTCTGTGCACGAATTTCCTTCCGGGAAGCGATGTGAGACCGGGTATGCAGGTATACCGCACAAGGAATCAGCACCTGTTAGATGAGCTGGAAGAATCATATCTGAAGAAAGATAGGCAACTTGGAATCGAAGGATTCTTCTGTATGCGAACCGGAGAGGAGATATGTTTTACCGTCCGAACCGCAGATGGTTGTGAAGTGGCGGTATCCGGCGGAATTGCACAGGCGGCACAGAACCAGCCGATGACAGAAAATAAGATTCGGGAAAAACTCAACAAGACGGGAGAAACGGCATTTGTTTTCTCAAAGCTTCTAGTGGAAACAGACGGACAAAGCTTTTGTCCGGTGGGAAAGTTGAATGAAATAAGGCGTCAGGCACTGGAGAAACTGGAAGCAACGGTTCTGGAGCAGTATCGCCGTCCGGATGTGTACAAAACAGAGTGTCCGGCGGTTACGGAAAAGACTGTTAACTCCGGACAGAAGGCGCGGATTCAGGCGTTGGTGATGACAGAGGAGCAACTGGAAGCAGCGTTATCCATATCGGAAACAGAAGATATCTATTTGGATATAACTGATATGGAGGAGGAACGGATTACACTTGCCTGTGAACGGGTGAAAAATGCCGGTAAGGCGTGTTTCCTTGCTTTACCCAGAATCGTGCGATATACCGCTTTAATGAAACTTGCAGCGATGGAAGATATCCTCACCGGTCAGCATGTGGATGGGTATTTGCTTCGCAATATGGATGTTTATCCAATGATTGCACGTATTTGCCAGAACAATCCCAATAAAGTACTGATGACGGATTATTCGTTATATACCATGAATCAATCCGCAAAGGCATTTTGGGAGCGTGGAGGTTGCCGTACAACTGCATCGCTGGAATTGAGTTATAGGGAATTAGAAGAATTAAATATCACCGATATGGTGCTTCCGGTCTATGGCAGGATTGCCTTTATGGTTACGGCACAGTGTCCGAATCGCCTGGCAGGTAAGTGTGGCAGGGGAGCAGACCGCAAACCGTTCCTTACGGACCGGTTGTCCAAGCAACTTCCGGTTGCAATGCATTGTCAGTATTGTTTTGCTACGATTCATAATTCGGAAGTCTATTCATTAGCGGGAAGCGGACAGGAGATTGCATCTTTGCAGCCCTATGCAGTACGGCTTGATTTTACCTTTGAAAATAAAAAAGAAACGGAATCTGTGATTCGGACCTTTGTAGCGGAATTACAACAAGGGGTGGCGCCGGAGAAGAGTTTCTTTTTCCGTCAGACAAAAGGTAATTTTATCCGCGGCGTCCAATAATAAGTTGTTGAAATTGTCCGACAAATGGTGTATACTGATGCTAATTTGAGGTATCACCAAGAGCCGGAGGTTTTGCGATGATTGAAGCAACGAGCTGTGGTGGTGTAGTTATATTCAGAGGTAAGATCTTGTTGTTGTATAAGAATTACAAGAACAAGTATGAAGGCTGGGTATTGCCGAAGGGAACAGTAGAAGAAGGAGAAGAGTACAAGGATACGGCTCTCCGCGAAGTAAAAGAAGAAACCGGTTCCACGGCAACGATAATTAAATATATCGGGAAAAGCCAGTATAGCTTCAACACTGCACAAAGTGTGGTGATGAAGGATGTTCATTGGTACCTTATGATGTCTGACAGCTATTACAGCAAACCACAAAGGGAGGAGTTCTTTACGGACTCCGGGTACTATAAGTACCATGAAGCCTACCATATGTTGAAGTTCACGAATGAAAAGCAGATTCTTGAAAAAGCATATGCAGAATACGTTGAACTGAAAAAGAACAATCGGTGGGGCGTTACAGAACAATAAAAAAGAGCTCAGTCGGCAAGTGCCGGTTGAGCTCTTTTGATTTCAGAAAGTTAAAGAGTGGTGGCGTCTGCGGTATCAGTTGCCTCATCGGAAGGAGCATTTTCAGAGTTAAGTGCATGACGCGGATGTTCCTTAATTACGTTAATCGCTTTTGTAATCTCAGTGGTGACACGGATGGTAAACTCGTTGTCAATCAGAGCGATTTTAGAAAGAAGTTCACCTTGGGTTGTTGCAACATATTTGCAAGGTAAGCGGTTCAGTGCATAGGATGCGATGTCGAGACGACACAGATCGCAACGGCAACAATCAAGGCGGTTAATTAACACATCCAGTTTGGATATAACGATATCTTCGGTTAAGTTACGCAGTATATGTTTCATTGCTTGCCCCATTCCGGGAATGTGATGTATGTAAGATGACTGCAATGAGCCATACAATATTCCCATAAGTGTTTTACTGCATTTAGTATATCACTTCTGCAAGGTCTGTCAAGAAAGCTTTTTTGAAAGATGGATTGCGTTCTTGGAAAATGCTTGTTATACTGTCATGGTGCAGTTGATAGTTGCAAGACGGTAATCGATTAGATGAACGGAGTATCAACGATATGGTTCAAAAGCTGATAAAAAAATATATTACAAAAGAATTGATTGTTTATGGGATGGTTGGCGGACTGACAACACTGGTTAACTTTATTGTATCTTTTGTTATGAATGATCTGATTGGTTGCAGTCTTACGGTCATTACCAATTCGGTTGCATGGGTGGCGGCAGTTGCATTTGCCTATGTGACAAATAATACATGGGTTTTCGGACTTGGATTTGAAGGCTGGAAAAAAGAAGGACAGAAAATCTGGAAGTTTACTGCAGGAAGAATTGCGACTTGGGCAGTAGAAGTCGGCGGGATGTATTTGCTTGTAGATTGCATGAAGCTGGCATTCTGGCCGATTAAGATTGCGTTGGCTGTGATTGTGATTTTATTAAATTATGTATTCAGTAAATTGTTTGTATTTATTAAGAAAAAGGAAGTGGAAGAATGAGTCGTGCAAATGCTGTATTGATAAAAGGAAAAGGACGCAGCCTGAAAGCGGGCGGTCTGTGGATCTATGATAATGAGATAGACCGGGTTGAGGGTGAATTTGAAGACGGTGATATCATTGATGTCAGTGATTTTGACGGATATCCGCTTGGAGTAGGATACATTAACCGTCATTCGACGATCCGTATCCGCATGATGTCCCGGAAGAAGGGAACGGTTATTGACGATGCGTTCCTTGAGCGGAGACTGCGTGATGCATGGGAATACCGTAAGGCAACGGTAGATACGCAGAGCTGCCGTATCGTGTTCGGAGAAGCAGATTTCCTGCCGGGCATCGTGATTGATAAGTACGGTACGGTTTTGACGGTACAGTCGCTGGCACTCGGTATTGATAAGATGAAGTTACAGATTATTGAACTGTTGAAGAAGATTCTGGCAGAGGACGGTATCGTGGTTACCGGCGTGTATGAGCGCAGTGACGCCAAAGTAAGAAAACAGGAAGGGATGCAGCCGGTGAAGGGCTTTATCGGTGAGCCATTCGATACCAATATTGAGATTGTAGAAAACGATGTGAAGTTCTTAGTGGATATCGCAGAGGGACAGAAGACCGGGTATTTCTTAGACCAGAAGTACAACCGTGTTGCTATCCGGTCGATTTGCAAGGATGCGAAGGTACTGGACTGCTTTACGCATACCGGCGCATTTGCACTGAATGCCGGATACGGCGGAGCGAAGGAAGTACTCGGTGTAGATATCTCGGAACTTGGAGTAGAGCAGGCGCGGAAGAATGCAAAGCTGAACGGATTGGATGATGTGGTGAAGTTTAAGTGTTGCGATGTGTTCGACCTGCTTCCGGAACTGATAGAGCAGGGTGAGAAGTTCGATGTGGTTATCTTGGATCCTCCGGCATTTACAAAGTCCAGAGATTCGGTCAAGAATGCTGTGAAGGGATACCGCGAGATTAACCTGCGCGGACTGAAGCTGGTGAAGGACGGCGGATTCCTTGCCACCTGTTCCTGTTCTCACTTTATGACACCGGAACTTTTTACTGAGACGATTCGTCAGGCGGCACAGAATGCACATAAACGCCTGCGTCAGGTAGAGTACCGTACGCAGGCGGCAGATCATCCGATTCTGTGGTCGGCAGATGAGTCGTACTATTTGAAATTCTACATCTTCCAAGTTTGTGATGA
>JAZNXH010000163.1:0-2849 GCA_045593785.1 Lachnospiraceae bacterium | reverse complement strand
CCGGGAGGGTGTGGGCTTGCTGGAGCAGGAACAAAATCAGATGATAAAAGAGATCTTCAACTCTCTCCGGCGGATGGATATCCTTCAGGAACTCCTGGAAGATGAGTCCGTAACAGAGATTATGGTAAATGGTGCAAAGAATCTGTTTGTGGAACGGGAAGGAAAGCTTGCACGGTATGAAGGAAGTTTTGAGTCAGAGAGAAAATTGCTGGACATTGCACAGCAGATGGCAGCAGGGAGTAACCGACGGATCAACGAGACCTGTCCCATTACTGATACAAGACTGCCCTGTGGGTCCAGAGTCAATATTGTCCTGCCGCCGGTTGCCCTGGATGGTCCGGTGATTACAATCCGTAAGTTTGCAAAAGAAAGTATAACGATGGAACAGCTTATCCGGCTTGGTTCGCTTACGGATGAAGTGGCGCAGGTACTGAAAAAGCTGGTAAGGGCAGGATACAACATCTTCATCAGTGGCGGAACCGGTTCGGGAAAAACAACATTTTTGAATGCACTTTCGAACTATATTCCACGGGAAGAACGTGTGGTTACAATTGAGGATTCGGCAGAGTTACAACTGCGCAATATTCCGAATCTGGTTCGTTTGGAAGTAAAAAACGCCAACGTAGAAGGCAATCATGCAGTTGAAATCCGTGATCTGATCCGAGCCAGTCTTCGAATGCGTCCGGACCGGATTATCGTAGGGGAGGTACGGGGCGAAGAGGCAATCGATATGTTGCAGGCGATGAATACCGGGCATGATGGGTCGTTGTCGACAGGACATGCAAATTCTTGTGCGGATATTCTGTCGCGGTTGGAGACGATGGTTTTGCTGGCATCGCAGATTCCGGTTCTTGCTGTAAGAAAACAGATAGCGTCTGCCATTGATATCATAATACAGCTCGGACGTCTGCGGGATAAGAGCAGAAAGGTTTTGGAAATCAGTGAAATCCGCGGTTGTGAAGAACAGGAGATACAGATCTGTCCCCTTTATCAATTTGTCGAAACGGGTGAAGATGAGAACGGAAGTGTTCTTGGAAGACTGGAGCATACCGGAGAGCAGTTAAAGAACACACGGAAACTGCATCGCGCCGGTTTGAGTCTGGAAGGACTGGGTGTTGGTGATTACAAAACAGGTTAAGAAAAAAGAGCGTTTGGTCTGGGTGGTGAAAGGGTGTTGTCTGATTCTTTTACCGGGGTGGTTGTTTTACCGGAGTGTTCCGATAATGATTGGTCTGTTGGGATTGCTTCCGCTGTATCTGAAGTTTCAGAAGAAAGAATATGAAAAGAAAGAACGGGAGCGTTTGAACCGGGGATTTGCCGATGCACTTTCTGCATTTTCTGCAGCGCTCGAGGCAGGGTATTCTGCCGAGAATGCAGTGGGCGAGTGCGCGAGAGATCTGGCACTTCTTTATCCGGAGGAAGAGCCGATCCGACAGGAAATCCGGCATCTGCAACGACAGTTACAAAACAACCGGAGTCTGGAACGTGCATTTGCTGATATGGCGGACAGAACACAGGATGCAGATGTCCGGTGTTTTGCAGAAGTGTTTGAAATCGCAAAACGGAGCGGAGGGGATCTGGTTCGTGTAATCAAAACAACGGAACGTAATATGGCAGAACGCGCAGAAGTGCGTAGAGAGATTAAAACCGTCGTTTCTGCAAAGCGTCTGGAAGCCAATATTATGAATTTGATGCCGTGTGGTATGATCTTGTATTTTTTGTTGTGTGATCCCGTATATCTGGAGCCACTTTATGAAGGAGTGGCAGGAAGGTTGCTTATGACAGGGATTCTGCTGATATATCTTGGTTGTGTATGGTGGTCACGGAGGATTACAGAGATTGAAGTATAGGCGCAGGCATATGTGGAAGAGATGGATAAGACCAAAGAAAAAGCAAAAAACGGAATGGTGGCTGCGGTTTTACCGGCCGGCAGAAAAAGTATTGATGTTCATCGATCGCTTCCGTTCGGAGCAAAGTATAGAAAAAGAAAAACAACAGTACAGGGAATTATACATCGGGCCGGACAGTGTGCAGCAGGGGAAGAGAGAAAAAATAAAACAATTGATCTATGCTGCGCTGATTATACTAATTGCACTTGTACTTGCGTTGATGACAGAGTGGAAGACAAGAAGTTCGCAGACGATTATAGAAGAGAATCGCATCTACCGCGGTGATGATTGTCCGGTAGTGGAACTGAATTGGATTGCCGGGGGTAAAAGCGGAACGCTTTCTTTTGAACTCAAACCGCAACGTGTGGATGTCTCGCAACGGGAAGCATTGTTTCGGGAAGCAGAGGCTTACATAAGAGATTATGTACAAGGCGGAAATGAGAGTCTCAAGGCTTTGCGGGGGGACTTGCGGTTTCCCGAATCGGTGCCGGGAACCGAGGTGACGGTATTCTGCCGGCCCGGAAGCTATCACTGGTTAAATGCCGACGGAAGCAGAACCAGGCATGTTTTGCCAAAGGAAGGGGCAGAAGAGACGCTGATTGTACAGATGAATTATTATGAGGAAGAGCGGGAATTTATTCTGGAGCTTTGGCTTTTGCCGGAGGGAGAAGAGCAGGAACAGTTTCAGAAGAAACTGGAGACAGAAGTCTTGCTATTGGTTGCGGATAACACAGAAGAGTTCATTCTTCTTCCGGATACAATGGATGGGGTTTCGGTCGACTGGACGGTAAAAAGAGAACAGAAAGGGATCACAATTCTTTTTCTTGGCATGGTGGTTGCTGCCTGTATTCCGGTGTCCGGAAAAAGAAAGCAGGAAGAACAGCTTCGAAAACGCGAGCAAGAGCTGATGTCAGACTATCCGGAATTGGTCTCGAAGTATTTGCTGCTTTTGAATGCGGG
>JAZNXH010000162.1:0-41770 GCA_045593785.1 Lachnospiraceae bacterium | reverse complement strand
TGCTTTCTGTTGATGTTGCTGCAGAGAGAACCAACATGACAAAAGAAGAATTTGAAAAAATACTGATAGAGAGTTAAGATAAAATGACGCTGGGGTTATCACCTCAGCGTTTCTGATAAGTAAGAAAGAATGAAAGAGGTAATCAGATGAGGTATCCGAAGTTTTTAACAAATACAGACACAATTGCATTTGTTGCACCAGCATTTGGTTGCAGTATTGAGCCGTATAAATCTGCTTTCAACAATGGCATAGAGAGATTAAAGACACTGGGACATCCCATAAAGCTTGGCCCGAACTGCTATGTAGGAGAGGGTATCGGTATCAGCAATAAACCGGAATTGTGTGCCAAAGAATTTATGGATATGTGGTGCGAGGACGAGAGTGCAGCGCTGTTTTCCTGCGGTGGCGGTGAATTGATGTGTGAGATACTGCCCTATCTTGATTATGAGAAGATAAAGAAGGCAGAACCGAAGTGGTTCATGGGATATTCGGATAATACAAATCTGGGATTGCTGCTTGCACCGATTTGCGATACTGCATGGGTGTACGGTCCGAACGGACCGGCGTTTGGCATGGAACCATGGCACTGTTCCGTGCAGGATGCTTACGACCTGGTAAGAGGAACTAAACTTACGATGGAAAGTTATGACGGTTGGCAGTTGGAGTCGTTGAAGACGGAAGAAGAACCTCTGGTACCATATAATATTACGGAACAGCCGAGTATCCGGACAGTAAATATGGGTGAAGCCTTTAGCGGACGATTGCTCGGAGGCTGTATGGATATCGTGGCGAATCTGATCGGTACGCGCTTTGACAAAGTGAACGAATTTGTTGACCGCTATGCAGAGGATGGTATCATTTGGTTTCTGGAGGCATGCGACCTGAATCTGATGAGTATCCGACGCGCACTCTGGAGTATGGAACAGGCAGGATACTTCCGTCATGTGAAGGGATTTATCATCGGACGCCCTCTGCATTATGGGGAAGAGGCGTTCGGGCTTGACCGCTACTCGGCGGTGACATCAGTGCTGGAAAAGTTCGGCGTGCCGATCGTACTTGATATGGATCTCGGGCACCTTCCGCCAACGATGCCTCTCGTGAACGGTGCAATGGCGACGGTGGCGCAGGTGGGCGAAAAAGTACAGGTACAGATGAAATTCGTATAAACAGTGAATAATTAAGGGATAGGTAAAGAATAGAAATAAAAAGACAAGTGAGTACGCTGAAAAACGGAACTGAAAAAATAGTGGAACAAATCAGCAGACCTGTGGTATAATCACCGAGAATGGGGATTTTTATCGCAGGTCTTTGTTTGCCTGTGAAAAAAATGTGAACGTTCACATTTTATACGCAAACGATTCGTAGAATATATTTCAGCATTGGCTGTAAGGAGGAGAGAGTTGTGATTGAGGCAAAAGGTCTGGTAAAGAGATATGACAATCATCTGGCTGTAGACCATTTGAGCTTTACCATCGAAAAGGGGCACATTGTTGGTTTCTTGGGACCGAATGGTGCAGGTAAGAGTACCACGATGAATATGATCACCGGGTACATAGCTGCAACGGAAGGTACGGTTACCATCAACGGACATGATATCTATGAGGAGCCGCAGGAGGCAAAACGATGCATCGGTTATCTTCCGGAACTTCCGCCGCTCTATCAGAACATGAAGGTTCGGGAGTATCTGCTTTTCGTGGCAGAACTCAAAGGCGTTGCACGCAGCGAAAGAAACGAGATGGTGGAGGAGATTATCCAAAAGGTTCATCTTGAGGAGTATGCGAACCGTCTGATCAGACAGTTATCCAAGGGTTATAAGCAGAGAGTCGGTCTTGCACAGGCGATCGTAGGTTACCCGGAAGTGCTGATCCTTGACGAGCCGACCGTAGGTCTTGACCCGTTGCAGATTATCGAAATCCGCGACTTGATTAAGGAACTGGCGAAGAGCCACACGATTATCTTAAGTTCCCATATTATGCAGGAAATCAGTGCGGTATGTGATACCGTAATGATTATCAACAAGGGCAAATTGCTGGTAAATGATAAGACTGAGAATCTGACACAGTACATCAGTGTATCCAAGGGACTTCTGATGGAAGTCCAAGGTGATCCGGATGTCATCCGTGCAACGGTAGAGGCAATTCCGGAGATTACCAATGTAGTTTACAAAGAAACCTTAGAAGGTATGCCGGTAGCTTTTACGGCTTATGCTGATGAAGGAACAGATATCCGCGCGAAGCTGTTCCCGGCTTTGTCTGCTGCAAATGCATTCATCCTTACCATGAAGGAAGAAGAGATGTCGTTGGAAGACATCTTCCTGCAGTTGACGAAAACTCCGGCGGAAGCGACTGACGAAGAGAATGACGCAGAGGTTGAAGTAACAGAAGACGAAGCAGACCAGGAAGAAAGTATTGTGACAGAAGTGACTGCAGAAACCGAAACAGAAGGAGGAAAGGAAGAATGATAGCAATTTATAAAAAAGAGCTTCGTGCTTATTTTACCTCCATGATTGGCTGGATGTTTCTTTCGTTTTTACTTCTGGGAGTGGGCTTTTATCATGCAGTGATTAATATGCTTCAGGGGTATGGTTTGTTTACGTATGCTTTGTCCGGTGTAATGAGCATCATTATTCTGATTGTACCAATCTTTACAATGCGTATTATGGCAGAAGAGAGCCGTCAGAAGACAGACCAGCTGTTATATACGGCTCCGGTATCCATCGTGCAGATTGTACTCGGTAAGTTCTTTGCCATGGCTACCATTTTCGGGATCGGTGTGGTGATACTTGCGTTGTATCCGCTTACGATGATGAAGTATGGTGACGTTGTATTTGTTCAGGAGTATGTATCTTTGCTCGGATTCTTCCTGATGGGTTGTGTATATATGGCTATCGGTATGTTCATCTCCTCGCTGACAAACAGCCAGATTCTTGCAGCGGTTATTACGATTTTTACTTTCCTGTTTTCTTTCTTTGCAAGTTCGGTCGCTGATTTGTTCTCGGCTGACAGTCAGACGGCTTACCGTTTTATGGTAGTGGTATGGCTGGTGGTTGCATTGATTGCGTACCTGATGATTAAAAACCTGTTTGCAACTGCAATTATCTGGGTGGCAGGTGAAGCAGTGATTTTCCTGGCTTACCGCCTGAAAGCAGATTTGTTTGATGGTTTAATCGTAAAAATCTTTTCGAGTCTGTCGATTACGACTCATTTTGATTCGTTCTCGTATGGCTTGTTGTCAGTATCCGATATGGTGTACTTTGTAACAGTGACTGTTCTGTTCCTGTTCTTTACGGTACAGGTAATCAATAAAAAGCGTTGGAGCTAGGAAGGAGGAAGCGTATCATGAGTGAGAATATGAATGAAAAGGTAAATGAAATGGAAACTGTGATTGAATCCGTAGAAGAATCTGCGAATGAAAGTACAGAAAAGAAGAGTGGATTTGCTGCTTCCTTCAAGACATTGAATTTCCGCGGCGGTATTTATGCACTTGCTGTCTCTGCAGTTGCAATTGCGCTGGTTATCATTATCAATCTGGTTGCAGGTAAGTTGAATATTAATATCGATCTGACTGAGACCGGTCTTTTTACCTTAAATGATAAGACGGTTGAGTTTGTCAGCACGGTAGAAGATGAGATTAAGTTGTATTATTTCAAACAGACCGGTACAGAGTATCCGGAGATCGACCAGGTGTTGGAGCGCTTTGACGGTCTGAACAAGAAGATTACATTGGTTGAAGTGGATCCGGTTCTGCATCCGAACTATGCGAGCGCATTGGTTGGCGATGAAGCGGCTGCAACACTACAGTATAACAGTGTTATCGTAAGTAATGAAACCAATGGAAGAAGCAAGATTGTTCTTGCGACTGAGATGATTGTTACGACGCTGGATTATGTGAATTATACCCAGACTTATACCTCGGATGTAGAGGGTCAGATTGCAGCTGCGATTAAGTATGTTACCAGCGAAGAACTTCCGGTTATGTACGTGATGGGCGGCCATAATGAAGTAGCGGTTACAGAGGTACAGAAGAGCCTGTTCTTAAAGAATAACATCGAAATGAAAGATTATTCTTCAACAACCGGTGCGGAGATTCCGGAGGATTGCGATATTCTGTTTATCAACTATCCGGAATATGATTTTACACAGGCACAGGTAGATGCAGTAAAAGCGTATCTTGTTGCCGGTGGCAAGGCAATTATTAACCTTGATTATATCGCAGCTAACTTTACGAACCTCAAGTCCCTTTTGGGTTATTATGGTGTAGAAATAGTAGAAGGTATTGTCTATGAGACAGATGCACGTTATTATGCCCAGAATCTCCCGTATTGTCTGTATCCGCAGATGACAGAGCATGCAATCACGGAGAATGTGATTGATACGAAGAGTGTGTTTGTTCCGCAGGCAACCGGACTTCGCGTTCTGAAGAACAAGCGCGATACGATTACGGCAACCGAATTGATGGTAACAACAGAGGATGCATATTCTAAGGTGGATCTGTATAGCCTTGGAGAGAACAAAACAGACGAGGATATCGATGGTCCGTTTGCGGCCGGTATCTGCATTGAAGAGACCTATCAGGGTGTTGAGACCAAGCTTTTGGTGTATTCGTCCTATCTTTGGGATGATGTTGTAATTACTGAGAACGCATACGGCAATAAAGAATTATTGCTCGACAGCATCAATTATCTTGCTGAGTTGGAGGATGCATTCTATGCTCCGACACAGAATTTGAACCAGCAGATTCCGACTTGGAATTTGACCGGTGCGCAGTTGATTCTCCACATTGCGTTAAAGTTAGTTCTGCTTCCGTTGGCATGTCTGGTGATTGGCGGCGTGATTGCAATTATGCGCAGGAGGGCAAAGTAATATATGGCAGCAGCGAAAAAGAAGAAAAAGTCATTGCGCCTGCTCCTGCTTCTTCTGGTTGTGATAGCATTAGGTGCTGTGTACTTTCTGATTGATGGCAGTAAAGGGGAAAATCTGGATACGACCCCGACTCCGACAGTAGCCGCAGAAAATTCCAAGCTGGTTCTTTGTACATTGACGCAGGAGGATGTCGTGAAAGTTTCGTTTGAAAACGACCATTTCTCTGCAACTGTGGCAAAACAGGAAGATGGCACATATCTGTTTGAAGAGGAACCGGATTTTCCGATTGACCAGACCAAAGCCGGACATGTGTTTAACAATCTGTTCAAAGAGTCGGAGCTTCTGCTTGAAAACGCAGACCTTTCTGTATATGGGCTGACAGAACCTGCGTTGCGCATTACTGCAACGGACAAGAACGGTGACGCATTCTGCCTGAATGTTGGTAACAAGGTTGGTACGGCATCGGAAAATGCTTACTATGCATGTTTTGATAACGAGACAACGGTGTATTGTGTTCCGGCGACCTTATATGTTCCGTATTGCCGTCAAAAAGCAGAGTGGATTCGCCTTGAAAAATTACCGGATCTGACGACGGAAAATATTGTCGGAGTTGAGATTACAAGTACGGAATTTGATAACCTGGCCGTTTATCATAATGGCGGAATCGGTGATGCAGATGCGAATCCGAATACCGCAAACTGGCGTATGGAGATTCCGTATTCGAATCTGATCGGAGTATCGGAAGAAAACGTAACGCAAATGATCGAACGGTATACCGGAATCAGTTTTTCGGACCCGGTGGATTATCAGCCGGAAAACTTTGCGCTGTATGGGCTGGAGGAACCGGGTACGGTTGTGTCTGTTCTCTACGAGACGGATTCTGCGTTTTCGGATGAAAAGTTGAAACAAAGACTGAGTTTAAATATCGGTGATAAGACAGATGACGGATATTATTATGTAAATCTTGCAGGATCTGATCTGGTATATACCATGATGGAAAACAGCGTGAAGAAGCTTACCGAAGTGGATGCGGATGCTCTGGTAGAGAAGAGATTCGCACTGATTCATATTCATTCGATATCCGAGCTTGAAGTTGAGATGGGTGATACAAAGCATCTGTATGAACTGAAGCACGAGACCGTTACGGATGAAAACGGAGCAACCTCGGTAGATAAGACCGTAGCCATAGTGGACGGTGTGACACTGGGTGAGGAGGATTCGAACTTTAACACGTTTTACACAAACTTCCTGAATCCGAAGGCGAACCGAGTGATTCCGGAAGACACAGCAGTGGAGGGCGAAGCGTTCCTGAAGTTGCGTTATAAGAGAACCGATGCTTCCTATCCGGATTATTTCATGGAATACTTCCCTCTGGACGAAAGTTTTTATGCAGTACGGATTAACGGGGTTATGATGTATGCAGTAGATCAGCGTGCGGTCGATGCGTTGATGGAGGAGATTAACTTGTATTTGGCGGATTAAATCTTTCAACAAGAGTTGTCGTATTTGCGGCAACTCTTATTTTGTTTACAAAAAGGATTTATGTATATATTTGAATCCGCTATAATAGATTATAGAAAAGGACAAGACAGTATACGAAGCAGTTGTCGGAAAGGAAGGAAATCGGAATGAAGAAGAGTTTGAAAATGAAATATCTGATTTTACTGGTTACGGCACTGTTGATTGTAGTCGTGTTGATACTATATATCATCGGGAACAAGCGAAGCGGAACACAGGAAGGGACACCGGATGAACCTGCAGAGACTGTGACTGTCGGGGAACGGATTACCAAGGCAGAAGCAATCCGCCTGTTCAGCTATTTTTATTATACAGATGCCGAAAGAACATTGCTGAGCAATCAGGCTGCTTTTTCGGACACGCAGGGTAAGTGGTACGACGATTATGTAAATGCTGCAGTTCATGCCGGTTTTTTGACGTCAGGCGGTGGGAAACTTCATGCAGAAGAACCGTTAAACTGTGGTGAGTTCCGCGATATGCTGGTACGGGTGTGTAAAAGCCACGGAATCAATATGGAGATATTGGTACAGAACTGGCCGGAACGGTTAAAGACAGCACGGAATAAAGACGAATTGCTCTTAAAAGAGTTTCTGTTATTGTACCGTTTATGTATGGAAAATGCGGTCAGAGAAGGGTCGGAGCAGGAGCCGTTTCCGATTGTTCGGACAAGTTTTCTGGTTGTTAATGTAAAGAACGATGGGGCGGAGCAGTATTTTGTAGATGAAATGGGAAGAAGATACCGTTGTAGCCGGTTTCAGGATTATTCGGATGTCTTCTCAGCTGCGTCAGAAAATGCAGATATGCAAGAGGCGGATACAACCGGAAAAACCCGCGATTATTCTCAGGCGGAAAACTATCTTTATACTGTGCCGGAAGTTTTGTGCTGCGGAAGTGAGATTGTATTTGTTACCGGACAGGACGATAGGGCAGTGACGATCCCGAATGCTTTGATTGTGTATGGCGAAGGGGAGACTTTGGATACCTATATCAATGGCGATGGAAGAAAACTCAGCTGTGTTTTTCCGTTGAAAGAACAAATTGAAAAACAGGTCGCAGACATCACGATTCAGAATAAAAAGGTGACCGGACTTGTGTTGAAGCCGGACGTGATTCACGGGAAAGTACTCATGACCGGAAACGGGAGGATTGAAGTTGAGGGATACGGCAGTTTGCCGTTGCAGGAAAACTATCGTATTTACAAGCTTCACGGAGAGTATTCTATGGAGCAGACCAACAGCATTCTGGTTGGTTATAGTAATGTGACTTTTGTAGTAGAGGGCGATGCAATCTGTGCCGCATTGATTACGGAAGCAATCCGTGCAGAGAATATCCGTGTGTTAATCAGTGTGGATAAGACCACAAATTATTATCACGAGCAACTGATCCTGAACTCAGAGGATGCTTATGTCTCTGTTGTAGGAACACAGGAGCGGAATCATCTTGCCGGGGAAGAATTGGTTTTGGATTATGAAGAATTACGGGAGAGCGGAGAAAGAGTCTTTGTCCGACCGGTATCGGAGTCGGGTAAAATCCGGGTGGATTCCATTCAGCGTTCGTACGGACATCCCCAGTATCGCGGTTCATTGGAAGTAGTGGCAGCAGAAGACGGGTTGCTATTGGTGAACGAATTGCCGTTAGAGGAATATCTGTACTCGGTGGTTCCGAGCGAAATGCCGGTATCCCATGGAGCAGAAGCATTAAAAGTACAGGCAGTCTGCGCACGAAGTTATGCATATCAACAATTGATGGCAAATCGTTATGCACGATTTGGTGCACATGTAGATGATACGGTAAATTGCCAGGTCTATAACAATGTGGCGGAAACAAGTTCATCCGTGTTTGCAGTGAAAGATACATATGGAAAAGTAATGCAGTATGATGATGCAGTGGTTACGGCGTTCTACTTCTCGACTTCTTCCGGATATACATCCTCGATTGAAGAAGTGTGGCAAGACTATCAGTCGGTGGAGTATTTTAGCGGAAAAATTCAGTTGACCGGTGATTCTAAAACAGCGTTACTGGCAGATGCAATCCGCCTGGGGATTATAGAAGATACGGCCTCTGCCGATGTGCAGATGCAGGAATTGATACAAATGGTGAATCTTTCGAAAGAAGAGGTGTTTCGGGATTTTATCCGGGAAGAGATGCTCCTGGTTGAGAAAGACGGAAAACAGTTGAAGAAAAAAGTCCGGACCTACGATAGTGAATTCAGCTGGTATCGCTGGCAAGTGACATTGGATACTGCAAAACTGTCAGAACAGCTTGACCGTCTGCTGGGAAAGCAGATTGCAGCATATCCGGGAGATATCCTTACCCTGGTGTCTACAGAAGGTCAATTTGTAACGCCTGAGGGTGCTGTATTGAACGGAACGTATGGAAAGGCAGCAATTACAACTGTAGGAAAGATACAAAGTATTGTTCCGGTTAGCCGTGCGAAAAGCGGAATGATTACAGAACTCCTGATTCGGGGAAGCTCGAATACGATATTGGTCCGGAACCAGACCAACATCCGGACATTATTAGCGCCGATGAATACAACCGTGTACCTTTCGAATGATGTAACAGTAGATGGGTTTTCGTTATTGCCGAGTGCGTTTTTCTATGTAGAACCGGGCAGCAGTGACGGACGATCGGTATTTGTGGTGCACGGCGGCGGATATGGTCATGGAGTTGGAATGAGTCAGAACGGTGTAAAGAGTCTTGCAGATACCGGCTATACCTACGAAGGAATACTGGAGCATTATTACAACGGAATCCAAATCGGATTTATTTATTAGATTCGTCATTGGAAGCAGGCTGCTTGTGCAACAGATTCAGAGCGGCCTTACGCACGGAAGGGTTGCCGAGGATGGAATTGATTTCGGCACCAAGAAACAGAATATACATACAGGCGTAGAGCCAGAGCATGCAGAGGACGATGGCGGTCAGACTGCCGTAGATGGCAGTGTAATTACTGAAGTTGTTCACATAGAAGGAGAACAAAAAAGAAAATCCGACCCAGCCGGTTGCAGTGAGAATCGCACCGGGAAGCTCATGCCAAAACGTAGTTTTCCGGTTCGGAAGAGAGAGGAAGATCAACAGGAAAAAGAGAATTAATACACAAATTCCGACTGCAGTGCGGAAACTGATGATGAGTAGGGCAAAATCACCAAGAGCAGGGAAACGCTCAACGAGCCAGAGGGTCAGCTGGTTGCCGAAAACGAAGATAAGAATCATAACAAGCAACAGCATTGCAAAGACAATGGTATATCCGGTTGCCATGATGCGGGTAACGATGTAATTTCGGGTTTCGCGGATGTTGTGGATCGAGTTCAGCCCTCGCATAATAGAGAGGATGCCGCGGGAGGCGGACCAGATTGCGAGGATAACGGTAACAGAAAGAATGGTGCCGTTGGCACGGTCGGAGAGTTCTGTGAACGCCCTGACAATCATGGAAGAAACTGCTCCCGGGAGAAAAGAAATATCGACAGACGGAAGTATTTCTGAAAAATTCGGAAAATAACTGAGCAGGGTGAGCAAAAACATTACAAACGGAAAGAAAGAAATCAAAACAAAAAATGCTGCATGAGCGGAGAGTGCACTGATGCCGTCATTGTTTATCTTTTTTGTAAATGCCTTAATGAGGCGGAGGATGGTTTGGAACATAATATCTCCTATGCAAGGTACGAAGTCAATGTTACACAATCAGTTTATCAGAAACTGTACCGGATTGCTACTTGTTTTCGTGCATATATTAGTGTATAATGCAAGCATTGACCGGCTAGAAAAATTTGGTCGCAGCGGAATGAACAAATACAGGAGCAGACAGAACGAATGGGCGGTAAACAGGGGAAAGCAAAGAACATCATAAAAGTGATTGTCAGCTGGATGTTGTTTATCGGATACCTGATTGTCCTGTCTTATTTTCTTTTTTTCAGCGAGTATTACGGGAGAACGGTGACTTCTTCGGAATACCGTTATAATCTTGTATTGTTTGCAGAAATTCGAAGATTTATTGTTTACCGGGATGTGTTAGGCTATCGGGCTGTTGCGGTCAATCTTGCGGGGAATGTATTTGCGTTTTTACCTTTGGGCATTATTCTTCCTGTTATTAATCAAAAGAATGCCCGTTTTTTAAGAATTTTACTGAGTGCCATATTGTTTAGCGGATTAATCGAATTGCTTCAGCTGGTTTATCATGTCGGGATTTTTGATGTGGATGATATCTTTTTGAATACCTGCGGGGCAGTTCTGGGATACTTTGTGTATCTGGTGTTTCGTCGCAAAGAGTGAGCCTATGAGTGGTTGTGAGAGGAACGTATGAGAGCAGAAAGAAATACCATTAAGTTCAGAAGCAGGAAGCAATCCGTAAAAGGAATTGTTGCATTGACGATTGCGATCTGTATGGTACTTGCTACCGTGGCGCTGATTGCAGTGACGGCAGGCGCAGGGGGAAGTACGGGGATTTTGACCGGTGTGCTTGCGCTTCTGATTATGGCAGTTGCGGCAGCCGGCTTTGTACTGGCGCTGAAATCATTGTATGAGAGAGATGTGCTTTCGGTGCTTCCGGTTACTGCGTTGCTGTTAAATGGTTTTGTGGTGATATTTTATTTGTGCATGTATGTGATTGGTTTTTAGTGGAGGAGATATGTCGGAATTAAGACTGGAAGAGTATAACGAGACAACGGCAGAGAGAAGAGAACTTGTCCGGGAACGGATTGAGCTGTTACTTGCAGAGAATACGATCAAGGAGCCGTATCTTGGATATTTTACCAAGCTGGCAGGTTTTCTGCAGAAGGTCTTTGCGATTGCAGAGGAAATAGAAGCAGGAAACTATCGAAATAAGCCGGAAGCAGAGCTTGCTTGTGACAATCAGAAATTGTATGAAGATATTCTGCCGGAAAATTATGAGACCTCTTATGCGAATCCGGCCTATGCGGTAACGTGTTTCGGTGAAAAAGAAGGTCGGTATCTGGCGTTCTTGAATGCAGAACTTCGTGCCGCAATGGTACGTGTGTTTGAGAAAAGATATTTTGACATTACGGTAACTGCAGAACTTTTTGTTGAGATATACAATCTGTATGAAGATGCGTACCGTGCGGGTGAGCCGGACGAAGCAGCAAAGGAAAGCCTGCTCAGTTGCATGGAAGAAGCAGTGTATTATTACGCCCATGATTACAGTGAAATTTTCTTGGAATTAAGAGCGTTGGAAGCCTACGACAGCAGTTATGATTTTGCCTATGACATTATCATGAATGCAGACTTAAGCAATACAAAATATCTGTATTATTACGGAGAATATATTACAGAGAATGAGAAGAAGATTGCAGAGTATCTTGCAACATTCTCTGATGAAGAAGTGCAGGCGATGGCAGATACCTATACGGAAGGCTATATCCGCGGTTTTGTTACTATGGGAGCAGATCTGTCCATCAAGTCTACGATACTTTTGCGTTATCCGATTGGGTTTGAACGCATGATGCGTTGTGCGGTGAAGAACTTTGAGAAGATTGGTAAGAAGGTGACGATATCCCGTGCACCGCAGGATGTTATTACAAAGTTCCCCGGAAGACGCCCGGGGTATACTGCAACACAGGCGAATCCGCAGTTTGATTATGACCACCGTTATGACTGTGCGTTGTTCATGGACAACCGGTTTAAGGAGCATAAGCTTGACTGCCAGAAGAATACCTGGGAGAAGGTAAAGGAAGAAATGGCAGCATATGCAGGTCCTGCTGTTGTGGAGACCTTTGGTGAACCGGACTTTGAGCCGGTAGCGAAACCGGAATGCTGCAAACTTGACGCACAGCAAGAGAACCTGATGAATGCGTACCGCAATGAATCCGGTATGCTGGCAATGAACTATATCAAGGATGAAGAAACTTCATTTACCATTATTGCATATCCGCTTCCGTCGATTGGTGAAGAATTCGATGCAATTTTTGCAGAGACAGTGAAGGTGAATAATCTTGACAATGAAGAGTACAAGAAGATACAGCAGGCTATCATTGATGTGCTGGATTCCGGTGAGACTGCCGTCATCCGCGGTATGGGAGAAAATAAGACGGATCTGACCGTGAATCTTGCAAGTTTAACTGCACCGGATAAGCAAACCCGTTTTGAGAATTGTACGGCAGATGTGAATATCCCGGTGGGTGAAGTATTTACTTCGCCAAAGCTCAGGGGAACCAACGGTGTACTTCATGTATCCTCTGTATATCTGAATGGACTTGAATATAAGAATCTGACCGTGAGTTTCAAGGATGGTATGATTGCTGATTATAACTGCAGTAATTTCGATTCGGAAGAAGAGAACAAGCGCTTCGTGAAGGAGAACGTATTATTTAATCAGGCGACCTTACCGCTTGGAGAGTTTGCGATCGGAACGAATACGACGGCGTACCGTATGGGACAGAAATTCAATATCCAGAGTAAGCTTCCGATCCTGATCGCAGAGAAGACCGGACCGCATTTTGCAGTGGGCGACACCTGTTACAGCCGTAGCGAAGATCATGCCGTATTCAACCCGGATGGTAAGGAAATTATTGCGAGAGACAATGAGTGTTCTATCTTGCGCAAGACGGAACCGGAGAAGGCGTATTATAACTGTCATACGGATATCACGATTCCGTATGATGAGGTTGGTCTGATTGCAGCAGTGCAGGAAGACGGTACTGAGATTCCGATTATCCGTGACGGTAAGTTCGTGCTTGCGGGTACCGAAAAGCTGAACGAAGATTTGTAATCTGTTGTATAGACAACGGTTGAACCGGAAAAGAGACTTGTATTATTGCATAAAAACAGATGCAGATAAGTAGTTTTTTTGATGTATCAGCTGAAAATAATATTTTTCTGTTTTTTTACTTGCGAAAAGCGACAGAATTAAGCATAATGAGACCTGTGGTATCATGCACGGAACAGACAGCTGCGATTTGCAGCATAAGATAAATACAAAGAAAAGGCAGGGCGACACATGGCAAAAGTAGGTATCGTGATGGGAAGCGATTCGGATCTTCCTGTAATGAGAAAAGCAGCAGAGATGCTCGAAAAATTCGGTATTGATTACGAGATGACGATTATCTCGGCACATCGTATGCCAGATGTGTTCTTTGAGTATGCGAACAGCGCAGAGGATAAGGGTTACAAGGTAATCATTGCAGGTGCCGGCGGAGCAGCACATCTTCCGGGTATGGCAGCAGCAATCTTTACCCTTCCGGTTATCGGGGTTCCGATTCATACTAAGACGCTGAGCGGTGTAGATTCGCTCTATTCCATCGTACAGATGCCGTCCGGTATTCCGGTAGCAACCGTAGCGATTGACGGTGGTGCCAATGCAGGTATCCTTGCAGCAAAGATTCTGGCTGCATCCGATCCGGAGATTCTTGCCAAGCTCAAAGCGTACAAGGCAGAGCTTAAGGCGGGCGTTATGGCAAAGAAGGAAAAGCTTGAGACAGTTGGTTATAAAGAATACTAATTTTGAATATTAACATAACGGAGGAATAAGAACATGATGGATTACAAGAAAGCCGGCGTGGATATCGAGGCAGGTTACAAAGCAGTAGAACTGATGAAGAAGCATATCAAGGGAACGATGCGCAGTGAAGTACTCGGCGGTATCGGTGGTTTTTCCGGTGCATTTTCTCTTGCAGGATTTAAGAATATGGAAGAGCCGACTCTCGTATCCGGTACGGACGGTGTTGGTACAAAGCTGAAACTTGCATTTATCATGGACAAGCATGATACCGTAGGTATTGACTGTGTAGCAATGTGTGTAAACGATATCGCATGTGCAGGCGGTGAGCCGTTGTTCTTCCTTGACTATATTGCATGTGGTAAGAATGAGCCGGAGCGTATCGCTACCATCGTAAGCGGTGTAGCAGAAGGCTGTAAGCAGTCCGGTTGTGCATTGATCGGCGGTGAGACCGCAGAGATGCCGGGCTTCTATCCGATTGATGAGTATGACCTTGCAGGTTTTGCAGTTGGTATTGTAGATAAGAAGAACCTGATTACCGGTGAGAATGTAAAGGCAGGCGATGCGGTAATCGGCATTGCTTCCTCCGGTGTACATAGCAATGGTTTCTCGCTGGTTCGTAAGGTATTTAACATGAAGGCAGAGGCTCTTGCAACTTACTACGAGAGTCTTGGTGATACGCTTGGTAACACTTTGATTGCACCGACAAAAATCTATGTGAAGGCGCTGAAAGGTCTGAAGGAAGGCGGCGTAACCGTAAAGGCATGCAGCCATATCACCGGCGGCGGTTTCTACGAGAACATTCCGCGTATGCTTCCGGAAGGTGCACATGCTTGGATTAAGCAGAACAGCTATCCGATTCCGCCGATCTTTGAGATGCTTCAGAAGGACGGCATGATTCAGGAGCAGATGATGTACAACACCTATAACATGGGTATCGGTATGATGACCGTAGTAGATGCAGCTGACGCTGATAAGGCTGTGAAGTTAATCGAAGCAGCCGGTGAGAAGGCGTACATTATCGGTGAAATCAAGGCCGGCGAGAAAGGAATTACCTTATGCTAAAAGCAGTGGTTCTGGTGTCCGGTGGCGGTACCAATCTACAGGCAATCATTGATAAGATAGAGAATGGCACAATTACCAATACACAGCTTGTTGGAGTAATCAGTAACAAGGCGGATGCCTATGCGCTGACCCGTGCCGAAAAGCACGGCATACCTGCAGTTGCAGTTCCGTCAAAGGAGTTTGCAAGCAGAGACGAGTACAATGCAGCACTTCTTGAGAAAATCAATGCATTGGCACCGGACTTTGTCATTCTTGCAGGATATCTGTATATCCTGCCTGAGATGTTGGTGAAAGAGTATGCGGGACGCATTATTAACATTCATCCGTCCCTGATTCCGTCTTTCTGCGGTATGGGATTTTACGGACTGCGCGTACATAAGGCAGTGCTGGAACGCGGTTGCAAGGTGACCGGTGCAACGGTGCATTTTGTAGACGAGGGCGCGGATACCGGTCCGATTATTAACCAGAGAGCCGTGTATGTAGAGCCGGACGATACCCCGGAGAGTTTACAGCTTCGTGTGATGGAACAGGCAGAGTGGGATATCCTGCCGGCAGCAATCAATGATTTTGCAAACGGCAAGCTGAAGATTGTAGACGGACATGTTGTTCGTGTTGAGTAAGAAGTGTAATAACGAATATATAAATTTGTACCTGTGGAAGTCTGCAGGTGCCGGAAGGACAAGACGAATATGAAAGTTCTCGTAATCGGCGGTGGCGGCCGTGAACATGCCATTTGTAAGAAGATTGCAGAGAGTAAGCGCGTGAGCAAGCTGTACTGCGCACCGGGCAATGCCGGTATCGCGAAGATTGCAGAGTGCGTTCCGATTGGTGTAATGGAATTTGATAAAATGGCAGAGTACGCTGCAACAGAGGGCATTGACCTCTGTGTGGTAGGTCCGGACGATCCGTTGGTAGGCGGTATTGTAGATGTGTTGAAGGCAAAAGGTTTACGCGTATTCGGACCGGAGGCAAAGGCAGCAATCTTAGAAGGTTCCAAGGTGTTCTCCAAGAACCTGATGAAGAAGTACAATATTCCCACCGGTGCTTATGAGACTTTTGATAATGCAGAAGCAGCATGTGAATATCTGAAGACAGCCGATATGCCGATCGTGTTGAAGGCTGACGGATTGGCTCTTGGTAAGGGCGTATTGATCTGTAACAATCTCGAAGAGGCACTGCAGGGCGTTAAGACTCTGATGGAGGACAAGCAGTTCGGTAATGCCGGAAACAGCATTGTAGTGGAAGAATTCCTGACCGGACGTGAAGTATCCGTGCTTTCTTTCGTAGATGGTAAGACGATAAAGATTATGACTTCCGCACAGGATCATAAGCGTGCGAAAGACAATGATGAGGGTTTGAATACCGGTGGTATGGGTACATTCTCTCCGACTCCGTTCTATACCGCAGAGGTAGATGAGTTCTGTAAGAAGTATGTATATCAGGCAACGGTGGATGCGATGGCAGCAGAAGGAAGAGAGTTCAAGGGTATCATCTTCTTTGGCTTGATTCTGACTCCGAAGGGACCGCGCGTACTCGAGTTCAATGCTCGTTTTGGTGATCCGGAGACTCAGGTAGTACTTCCGCGTATGAAGAATGATATCGTAGAAGTATTCGAAGCATGTATCGACGGTACGCTTGATCAGATTGATCTGCAGTTCGAAGACAATGCGGCTGTTTGCGTAGTCCTTGCATCCGAAGGATATCCGGAAAAGTATGAGAAGGGATTCAAGATTACCGGTGAAGAGAATTTTGACGGTAAGAAGGATTATTTCCTCTATCATGCGGGTTCGAAGTTCGATGCCGAGGGCAATGTGGTGACCAACGGTGGTCGTGTTCTTGGTGTAACCGCAACCGGCGCAACCCTGAAGGAAGCGCGTGCGAAAGCATATGAAGCAACCGCATGGGTGAATTTCGACAACAAATATATGCGTAATGACATCGGAAAAGCCATTGATATGGCGGAATGATAGAAAGGACTTGCATTTCTCAGCAGAATAAGCTAGAATCTAAAATTGTTGTTGCGTTACTATAATAAAGTGAAAATAATATTACAATATAACAAAGGAGTCGTATCATGTTTTCAGAAGATTTTATCAAGAATGCAGATCCCGAGCTTTGGGCAGGGATTGAACAGGAAATGCAGCGTCAGGAGAGCCACATCGAGCTCATCGCTTCCGAGAACTTCGTAAGTAAGGCTGTTATGGCAGCAATGGGAAGCCCGCTGACCAACAAGTACGCAGAGGGTTATCCGGGAAAGCGTTACTACGGTGGCTGCGAGTATGTTGATATTGTTGAGACCCTTGCAATTGAGCGTGCAAAGAAGTTGTTTGGCTGTACTTATGCAAATGTTCAGCCGCATTCCGGTGCACAGGCTAATATGGGTGTGTTCTTCTGTCTTCTTCAGCCGGGTGATACCGTTATGGGTATGAACCTTGCACATGGTGGACACCTGTCTCATGGTAGCAAGGTAAACTTCTCCGGTTCTTATTTCAACATTGTTCCTTACGGCGTTGATGAGAACGGTTATATTGATTACGACGAAGTAGAGCGTATTGCAAAGGAATGCAAACCGAAGCTTATCGTTTGCGGCGCAAGTGCATACGCAAGAAAGATTGACTTTAAGCGTTTCCGTGAGATCGCTGACATGGTTGGTGCATACCTCATGGCAGATATCGCTCACATTGCAGGTCTGGTTGCTACCGGATACCATGAGAGCCCGATTCCGTATGCGCACGTGACTACGACTACAACACACAAGACTTTGCGCGGACCGCGTGGCGGCTTGATTCTTTCCAGCGAAGAGTTTGCAACCGAGCACAAGATTAACAAAGCCATCTTCCCGGGTATCCAGGGTGGACCGCTCGAGCATGTAATCGCTGCAAAGGCGGTATGTTTCGGTGAAGCACTGCAGCCGTCATTCAAGGAATATGCAAAGAACGTGGTTGATAACGCACAGGCACTTGCGAAGGGCTTGATGAACCGTGGATTTGATCTTGTATCCGGCGGTACCGATAATCACCTGATGCTGGTTGACTTAAGAAGTGTTGGTGTGACCGGTAAGGATTGCGAGCACTTCCTTGATGCAGCAAATATTACCTGTAACAAGAATTCCATCCCGAATGATCCGGCATCTGCAAATGTTACCAGCGGTATCCGTCTTGGAACTCCGGCTGTTACCACTCGTGGCATGAAGGTACAGGATATGGATATCATCGCTGAGGCAATTTCTCTCATGGTGAAGGATCCGGAGAAGAATATCGAGCAGGCGAAGTCTCTCGTTAAGGTTCTTACTGATTCCTATCCGTTGTTCTAAGTGTTACACAACTGAATGATGAGTTTTTAGTCCGCAGACCATCCGGTTTGCGGACTTTTTTGTATTTTTTTGTGGTACTCTGTAACCGATAATGGTATAATAAGCTAAATTGGTCACAATATCGTGTGTTTTTTGACGAAGTATTGCCACATTCGTGCCATATGTAGACAATATAATGCCTACCATGAGATGTATATGAGGTAATTTGGAATATATTAGGAACTGTAGGACAGAAATGAGGAAATAATGGAAAAGCGAGTAGTGAAAAGGCGATATCTTATATTTCTATTATGCATATGCATGCTGGTTCCGCAGATATTGCTGCAAAAGCCACAAGAAGCATTTGCGGCTTCGAATGCGATTGTAATTGTCAGTACGCTTAATGTCCGGACCGGTCCGGGTACTACATACAGCAGAGTAGTCGTAGACGGTATCGAAGCATATCTTGTCGGACAACAGGAGATTGAAGTTACCGGTACCAGTGGGGAATGGTATCAGATTAATGCTTCCTTCCGCGGAAAAGAGATCAGCGGTTATGTTTACGGACCGTATGTGTCACTCGTAACAGAGATTGCACCGGCAGACAAACCAAAACCAGACCCGAAAGATCCGGCGGAGAAGCCGGACCCGGCAGACAAACCGAAACCGGATCCGAAAGATCCCGCAGACAAACCGGCTGGTCCGAAAGATGATCCGAAGAAACCGACCAGTACGCCGACACCGACAGCAACACCTACACCAAAGCCGACAGCAACTCCGGTTCCTGCATCAACCTATTCGGACGCAGATTTTGAGTTGCCGGGCTTTGTCGATGCGACTGTGCTGAATTTGAGAAGTGATGCAACGACGGACAGTGAGAAACTTGGACAGGCTACGGCCGGTACCAAAGTAACGGTTCTGAATGAAAAACGGGTCAATGGTGAAAACTGGTATCGTGTGGCGATAACCCTGGGTGGTCAGGAAAAGATCGGTTATATGCTGAGCACGTACATTACACTGTATACAGACAAGGGATTCTATGCCAGAACCTTGAATGAAGGTTTGAATTTGCGCGAAAGCGCAACGGATACTGCCGCTGCTTTGAAAGATAACAACGGTGATGTGATTACATTAAAGGCAGACCGGAATCTCTGGGTATATAAAGAAATTAACGACACGAATCTGGATAAGTGGTTCCGGGTGAGAATCACGCTTAGTGGTGTCAAGTATTATGGATATGTGAATGCTGAAGATGTGTATCTCTACGGTTACCAGAGCAAGAAGACGACATCTTCCGGCACTACGACGCCGACGGAGGCTCCGACCCCGACGCCGTCACCGGCGCCTACCGCTAGTCCGACTCCAACTCCGGTTCCGGTTACACCGATTGACCCGGATGAGGATTTCCAGATAACAGCTTATGTCAATACGAACGGTCTGAATTTCCGTAAGGAAGCAAATTCGAGCTCGGACAAGATTGGTGTATTGGAATTAAATACTAAGGTAACCATCCTGAATGAGGTGGATATCGATGATGAAACATGGTATCGGATTGCTACAACGGTGAATGGTAAACAGGAAATTGGATACGTTCACGGGTACTATCTGCGATTTGATCTTGCAATCCCGGTAGATGCAGTAATTGCGGCAGATAAAACCAGGGTGCGAAGTGAAGCGAGTTCTTCTTCCGCATATGCAAAGGCCGGAAACGGAAGTATTCTTGCGTTGTCCTCCGGAGATTTTGCAAGCCTTTTGACGCAGAAAGCGGCAGAGAATAAGCAATGGTTTGAAATCAGTTTTATGATGCAGGGAACGCAGTACAAAGGCTATGTTCCTTCGAACGCTATCAATCTGGTGACACCGACCCCGACGGCAACACCGACGCCGACAGCAACGCCGACTCCGAAGATTACGGCAACGCCGACGCCGACAGCAACGCCGACTCCGAGTCCATCCCCGACCCCGACACCTTATGTTGGTCCGGGTGAAATCCAGAATGTCAGCACATCACTCATCGTGAAGCAGGAACCGGGTTACAGCGGTTCTTCCGTAAAGACAATGGACGGCAGATCTGTATTGTTGAACAACGGAAAAGAAGTTGAAGTAATCGGTGCACTTGAGGTCGATGGAGTTGAGTGGCGTAAGATTTCGTTCCAGTATAACAGTGAAGTATTAAGCGGCTATGTCAATACAAAGTATGTGCTTCTGGGACGGTCGTCCGATGTGGAACTGAATGGAGAAGATCTGGATTTTGAGGCTAAATTGTTGCTGCAGGGTTTCCCCGAAAGTTACAAACCGTACCTGAGGGAATTACATGCGAAATATCCTAACTGGGAGTTCAAGGCATATCATACCGGACTGGATTGGAATACGGCACTGGACAACGAAGACATTGTTGGTAAAAACCTGATTCCGAACAGCAAGGCAACCCAGTGGAAGTCTCATGAAAAAGGCGCATATAATTGGAAAACTGATAGCTATATTGTATATGATGGTTCATATTGGGTAACAGTATCAAGAGACGGACTTGCATATTACATGGATCCGAGAAACTGGTTAGTAGAAGACTATGTATTCCAGTTTGAGATACTGACTTACGAACCGTCATTCCAGACACTGGCAGGTGTAGAGAATATTCTAAAGAATACAAAAATGTCGAATTCTTCGTACACCTACACGGATGAATACGGTATACAGCAAAGTATTACTTACGGTCAGACATTTATTGAAGCAGCGGAGTATTCCGGCGTCAGTCCGTACCATCTGGCAGCCCGTGCGAAACAGGAAGTCGTGAACGGCACCAATACGCTGAGCAACAGTGTCAGCGGTACTGTTGCAGGACTGGAGGGACTGTATAACTTCTATAATATCGGTGCATATCACAGTACCGTTGCAGGTGGTAACATTGCAAATGGTCTGAAGTTTGCACGTGACGGCAGTACCAATGCTGCATTAAACGAGGCGTCACTGATACCGTGGACGAATCCGTACCGTTCCATCGTAGGTGGCGGACACTATCTTGGTTATAATTACATTGTAGGACGTGGACAGAATACAATTTATCTGCAGAAGTTCAATATGACGCAGACATCAACCTATTCACACCAATATATGGCCAATGTGGAAGCACCTTGGGCAGAAGGTAAGAAGATGTTACAGGCATACGGAGCAGACGCATACAATCTTCCGATTGTATTCTCTATCCCGGTATATCTGAATATGCCGGAATACGCATGTGCAGCACCTGCATACGAAGCAAATCCGAATAACTGGCTGAGCTCGTTGAATGTTACGGATATTGACGGCAACAAGATTAGTCTGACTCCGACCTTTGACGGTTCCAAGGATCAGGAATATTCCGTGATTGTCAGTCAGGATTGTGGTTTTATTTCGCTGACCGGCACTCCGGTAAGTAAGAAGGCTACGATTGCAGGAGAAGGATATCATCCGGTTGAATCCGGTATGAACCGACTCTCAATCTATGTGACAGCAGAAAACGGTGATGTCAAGGAATACGTAGTGAATGTAATTAGGGAATAGATATGTTAAAGAAACTCTTCAAAATTAGTGTTATATGTATTATACTGACAGCGGCGGTCCGGTTCGGGCGGCCGCTGCAGGCATATGCGGCCAGTGCGGCAATCGGTTTTCTGTTACAGGAGACTGAGATTACGGTAGGTGATACGGTAAATTTATATATGACAGTAGATGCAGATGAAAACATCGGAGATGTAGAAAGTTATATCTCATATGATTCGGATTATCTTGAGTTTCGTCTTGCTACCAGCAGTGTGGCCGGTGGTGACGGTATTCTGAAAGTATCTGACGTATTTTCATCGGTTGCAGGGACTTCCAAACGTTATCTGATTAAGTTTACTGCACTGCAGCCCGGCTCGACCGAGATATCAGTTATGAATCAACCGAAAGTGTATCGCGCGGAGGATTCACAATTGATGTCAGTATCCTCGACCGTAACCCCGATTACAATTGCACCGGCAGTAGAGGCATCGGACAATGCCCGTCTGGGGTCGTTGAAAATCAGCCCCGGTGTTCTGAGCCCGGAATTTGATCCGGAAGTGTATGTATATCGTACGTCAGTTTCGGAAATGGTTCCAAATCTGTTTGTCAGTGCACTAGCAGAGGATGCCAATGCACGGGTTACTGTTTCGGGGGATTCGCCGTTATATCTTGGTGAAAATACCGTGCATATCTTCGTGACGGCAGAGAACGGTAAAATACAAGAGTATATTATCAATGTAACAAAATCAGAGACTGTTTTACCTACACCGACGCCCACGGAAGAAGTACCGCCGCAAGAGCCGGAAGAAGTACCGGAGGAACAGGGATTTGTGTGGAGACTGGAAGCGGTAGAAGAAGACGGCGATATTTTTCTTCAAGGGAATTACCGTTTTACGGTCTGTGAGTTGCCGGCCGACTTGACGATTCCGGCAGGATATCAGAAAACAAAGCTGATGATATCCGGAATCAGCCTGACAGCTTATACACCGTCTGCCAATGCAGGAAGTGATTTTGCTTTGTTGGTTCTGAAGCGGGAAGGCGGTGAGGCTGCTTTGTACCGGTATGACCGGGCAGAGAAGACCATCCAGCGGTTTATGACAGAAGATATTATTGTTACAAGGGAAGAGACAAACCCGCAGGAAAGTACATCCGGTGAATTGCTGGAAGAGTACGAGAAGAATATATCAACAATGTCATTTATTATTGCAGCATTAGTTGCTTTGTGGCTGCTGACTGCAATCGGAATGATATATTTTGCATTAAAGTCCAAAGATACACGGGATGAATTAGATTAATCAGAATGGAGTAAGCAGTGAAGAAGGAGTATACAGAATCAGCACAACAGGCAATTAATAAAGCGAAACTATTGGCAAAGAGATTGAAGTCGCCATATGTCGGGTCAGAACATATGCTAATGGGAGTATTGTATGAAGATTGTGCCGTATCTGAAGTTTTACTGAGGAACGGAGTGACACTTTCAAAAATAGATAATGCAATCGAACAATTGGTGAAGCCGCAATCTGAGTTTGGTGCAGCGGAAAGAGACCAGTTTACGCCACGCGTTCTGTCTGTGCTTCGGCGAAGCGAAGAAGAAGCAGAGTATTTCTATTCCAAAAAAGTCGGAACGGAACATATATTTCTTGGTTTGTTGAGTGAACCGGGATGTCTGGCAATGCGTCTGTTGAATACTTTGGGCTTCGATATTAAAAAGATTTGTACGGAACTGTTGGAAACGATGGGTGTGGATCCGTTAGACATTCGTGCGGAGATATTAAGACTGCGTGCGCATGAGAGTTCGAATACCCCTACTTTAGACCAGTATGCGCGTGATATGACGCGGAAGGCAAAAGAAGGAAAAATGGATCCGGTTGTAGGTCGTGAAGAAGAATTACAACGTTTGATTCAGGTGCTGAGCCGCAGAACCAAAAACAATCCGTGTCTTATCGGCGAACCGGGTGTCGGAAAAACTGCAATTGTAGAAGCTCTGGCACAACGTATCGTAAGAAATGATGTGCCGGAAGCATTACAGGGGGTTCGTCTTCTGTCTCTGGATATGTCCGGTATGGTTGCAGGTTCAAAGTACAGAGGAGAATTCGAAGAACGAATCCGCTCCGTAATTGTAGAGGCTGAGACAGCAGGAGACGTATTACTGTTCATTGATGAACTTCATACGATTGTAGGAGCCGGAAGTGCAGAAGGCTCTCTGGATGCATCCAACATTATGAAGCCGGCATTGTCACGCGGCGATCTGCAGGTGATTGGGGCAACCACGCTGGAAGAGTATCGCAAGCATATTGAAAAAGATGCAGCATTGGAACGCAGATTTCAGCCAATCCGTGTAGAAGAACCGACAGAAGAAGAGGCAATTGCAATTCTGAAAGGCCTGCGTCCGGTATATGAGAAACATCATGGTGTGGAATTGCCGGATGAGACGGTAATCGCAACTGTTACGATGAGTCACCGGTATATCAATGACCGTTTCCTTCCGGATAAAGCAATTGACCTATTGGACGAGGCCGCTTCTGCATTGCAGTTGGAACGCGCGACGGCTCCGAAAGGACTGAAAGAGCTGGAAATGGAGCAGCAGGATCTGGAACGACAGATTCAGGGGACCATGTCACAGGGAGATCTTAAGAAAACCGGAGAGCTTCTTGCACGGCAGAAAAACGGTGCCAAAAAGATACAACGCTTGAAAAAAAGTTGGGAAAGATATCGTTCCACGCAGCAGATGACGGTGACAAAAGAAGAAATTGCTGAGTTGATTGCCCGGATGACAAAAATTCCGGTAACAAAGATTACCGAAGACGAAGGTGCGAGACTGATGCATCTGGAAGATACCCTGCATCAGCGTGTTGTGGGACAGGAAGAAGCGGTAACGGCGGTATCCAAAGCAATCCGAAGAGGCCGCGTAGGACTAAAAGATCCCAAACGGCCGGTAGGTTCGTTCCTGTTCTTAGGGCCGACCGGTGTCGGTAAGACCGAATTGTCCAAAGCACTTGCGGAAGCTGTGTTTGGTAATGAAGAAGCTGTGATCCGTGTGGATATGTCCGAGTTTATGGAAAAACACAGTGTGTCCAAACTGATTGGTTCACCGCCCGGATATGTAGGGCATGACGAGGGTGGCCAGTTCAGCGAGAAGGTACGCAGAAAACCATATTCCGTAGTGCTGTTTGATGAGATTGAAAAAGCACATCCGGATGTGTTTAATGTTCTGTTACAGGTGCTGGATGACGGGCATATTACGGATGCAAAAGGTCGTAAAGTGAGTTTTAAGAATACGATTATCATTATGACTTCGAATGCCGGTGCGCAGAGCATCGTGGCGCCGAAAAAGTTCGGTTTTTCATCCAAAGAAGATGCGAATGCGGATTATGTACGGATGAAGGAAGGCGTAATGGAGGAAGTAAAACGTCTTTTCAAGCCGGAGTTTATCAACCGTATCGACGAGATTATCGTATTCCGTCAGTTGAGCAAAGAAAACCTGAGCGATATCGTACGTCTGATGTTGAAGGAGCTTTCGAAGCGCTGCATGGAGCAGATGCAGATTAAACTCAAGGTAAAAGAAGAAGCGGTACAGTTTCTTCTCGAGAAAGGTTCAGATGATAAATACGGCGCTAGACCGTTACGCCGTGCGATTCTGACGAATGTGGAGGATGTACTGGCAGAGCGGATTCTGGAAGGAAAAGTACATGCAGGTGACAGTGTAACGCTGACGGTAAAGAACAATGCATTGCAATTTTCAGTTTCGAAACCGCGTTCAAAAAATAAGCAATAACTTCACAAAAAATTAAAAATATATTGCTGGAATTTGTTAGTACATTGAGCTATAATTTATTTGTAAGTTACCATTAGGAGGACAAAGTAATGTCAGAAAATACAATTATCCGTACTGCGCAGGATGGAAGCATCAGTTTTGGTGATTACAGATTGCAGGAGAAGACAAAAGTATCCGATTACGAAATAGGTGGCGATCTTTATAAAGTAAAGACTTTTTATGAGATTACCAAGCTTGAGAAGAACGGATTGTTTGTATATGAATCGGTACCGGGAACGACGGTAGAAGGATTTCAGGCAGAAGCTTGCGGCGTAAGTTTTACGGTAAGCGGTCAGGACAATGCACAGATTACCCTGGGGCTTTGTGAAGAGAGCGAGTATGAATTAACAGTGGACGAAGCTGTCATCGGTAAGATGAAGACCAATATCAGTGGAAAACTCAGCTTCAGCGCAGATCTTTCTGAAGGCAAGGCAGTGAAGGTAAGTGCAGGTAAGTGCTAGATATTATGCAGAAAACAAAATCAATTTTCTTTTGTAAAGAATGTGGCTATGAATCAGCGAAGTGGCTCGGGCAGTGCCCGGGCTGCCGCGCATGGAATACTTTTTCTGAAGCACCGCATACAGGGAAAAAGTCTGCCGGAAAGTCATCTGCGATGGGACGCATAGGTTTGTCTCAGGCACCGGTTAGATTGTCGCAGGTGGCTTCGGATACGGAAGAAAGAACGACTACGGGAATCCATGAGTTTGACCGCGTTTTGGGCGGTGGAATTGTTGTGGGTTCTTTCGTTTTGGTTGGAGGAGATCCGGGCATCGGTAAATCTACTTTGATGTTACAAGTGTGCAAGGCGCTTTCGGATAAGAAACAGTTACTTTACATATCCGGTGAGGAGTCCCTGCGTCAGATTAAGATGAGGGCGGATCGCCTTGGGGATTTTGGCGAAGGCTTGCAGTTGATGTCAGAGACGAATCTTGATGTGATTGAAGAGACGGTACAGGCGGATAAGCCGGAGTTGTTGGTGATTGACTCAATCCAGACAATGTATCGTGAGGATATACAGGCGGCACCGGGCAGTGTGAGTCAGGTGCGTGAGAGCACAGCATCCCTGATGCGTATGGCAAAGGAGAATGGAATTACCATCTTCATCATTGGTCATGTGACGAAAGAAGGTCAGGTGGCCGGACCGCGTGTGCTGGAACACATGGTAGATACCGTGTTGTACTTTGAAGGCGAAAGTACGCAGAATTACCGTATCTTACGTGCGGTGAAGAACCGTTTTGGTTCCACCAATGAAATCGGTGTGTTTGAGATGCGCAGCGACGGTCTGGAGGAGGTGCAGAATCCGTCCGAATACATGTTGCAGGGACGCCCGGAGGGTGAACCGGGTTCGGTTGTTGCTGCAGTTTTAGAAGGAAGCCGGACGATTCTTGTGGAGGTACAGGCTCTGGTCTCTAAGACGAGTTTTCAGATACCGCGCAGAACGGCTGCGGGGACGGATCATAACCGCATGAACCTTTTGATGGCGGTGATGGAGAAACGTCTCGGTACGGAACTGTCATGGTGTGATGCTTATCTGAATGTTGCAGGTGGCATGCGGGTAAATGAACCGGCACTTGACCTGAGCATTGTGCTGGCATTGCTGTCGAGTTTTCGCAATCAGCCGGTGAGTGCAAAAACGGTGTGTTTTGGTGAGGTCGGTCTGACCGGTGAGATACGTGCCGTGAATATGGCGGAGCAACGGATCCGCGAGGCGGCGAAGCTGGGATATACGAGTTGTATTCTGCCTGAAGTACATTGTACGGAAGCGAATAAAAAACTTGGAATTCAGTTGATCGGTGTGAAATCAGTACGCGATTTAGCAGGGGTAATTCAATGAAAAAAGTCGGAACATGGAATAAAAGAAAACGTTTCCGTATGCTGGCAGTGGTGCTTGGGGCATTACTGCTGGTTGCTCTGTGCGGGGCGTTTGTCATGCTGATTAAAGTAAAAGGAAATATCAGCTATTTATATAATTTTATGGTAGCAACACAGGGAAGTCTGGCAACGGAAGTATATCCGGATGCGTTACAGAATGCAGACGCACAGCAACCTTCTCCGGTGGAGCGTACGCAACCGGACAAGTATTTGACCGGAACAGCACTCCGGGTGGACGGTGAGGACGTAGATTCCTTCCGTCGCAAACAGTCACTGGATTTTGATGTGGCAGAGGGGAAGAATTTTACCAACTGGGAAGGCATTATTACTTTCCGCGGGAATTATCAGAGGGACATGCAGTCATATGGAACGGTAAGTCTTACAGAGCGGAAGATAGCGGAGGACAGTTGGCGTTATAAGACCGGTAAAGTGTTAAAATGTGACGGTGTAAATTACTGGTCCGGCAATGGCTGGACAGGCCAGCCGCTGGTGGTAAAGTGGGATGAGAAGACAAAGCAGCATATGAATCTGTACCCGCTTGCTAAAAATAAAGTAGGTTTGACGGAAGTAATCTATCCGGGTATGGACGGACAGATTCATTTCTTAGATATGGAGACCGGTGAAGAGACACGTGATGCAATCAACGTCGGTATGACGTTCAAGGGAACGGCATCTCTGCATCCGGAGTATCCGCTGCTTGTATGCGGTTCCGGTGATTCACAGCCCGGCATGTATGGGGAACAGGTGAGCGCAAGAGTGTTCATTTACAGTCTGCTTGACGGAACGAAACTCTATGAGCTTGGTGCAGATGATGACTTTGCGCCGCGTATCTGGCATGGCTATGATAGTTCGGCAGTGTTCTGCACGGCGGCAGATACCCTGATTTGTCCGGGTGAGAACGGTGTTATCTATACGATAAAACTGAATTCCCAATACGATAAAGAAAACGGCGTACTGAGCATTGACCCTGCGGAAGCGGTAAAATATACCTACTATGCTGAGACAGCAGAACAGCGTATCTATTCCGGTGAAGGCGGATACGGTAGTGAGGCAAGTGCGGTGGTATGGGATCATTATTTATATTTGGGAGACAATGGCGGTATTTTCTATTGTCTTGACCTCGATACGATGACTCCGGTGTGGGTACAGGATCTGTATGAAGATATTAACTCCAGTCCGATCTTCGAAGAGGATGCACAAGGGAATCGCTTTGTGTATGCAGCAACGACGCTCAAGTATCATACGGATGAGCATCACCTGGGAGAAGCCTGCATCTATAAGATGAATGCGATGACCGGCGAGATTATCTGGAAGAAACCTTATGAGGTGCATACAGTGATGGGCCTGGCGGGAGGATTCCTGTCTACCGGTGTGTTAGGTAAGGGGGCAGCTTCGGATTATCTGTATTATTCCGTGTCGAAGGTGCCGGATGTAGATACTTCTTATATTGTGGCGATTGAAAAAGAGAGCGGTAATGAAATATGGCGCATGGAACTTTCCTGCGATGCATGGAGCTCAGCCGCAACATTGTACGATACGGACGGCAGTGTATATCTGGTACAGTGTTGTTCCAACGGGGATGTCCTGCTCATTAATGCGTTGACCGGTGAGCTGGTGACAAAACGAAATTATGGTTCCAATATTGAGGCGACTCCTGCGGTGTTTGGTAACCGTCTGGTGGTCGGACTTCGAAGTGAGTATATACTGGGAATATCATTTGAGTAATGAACGGATGTATTTTGCAGGAGAACGTGATGATTACAACGAAGCAAAAATGGATAACAATTGCAGTATTTTTGCTGGTTCTACTTTTGTCTACAGCCTTCGGACTGTTTGCAGGGAAGGATGCCGGTAACTCGGAAAAAATCACTTCAGTGAAAGAATTAACAGGAAAGACACTGGGTGGTGTAACAGCGAAGATGCCGGATGCATCGGCAAAGATTTTTTTTGAAAGTCAGTTTGGGGTGAAGCTTTCGGCTTACCAATCCTATGAGAGAGTAGAAACGGCAGTGAAAGCATTAAAAATGAATCAGGTACAGGCAATCTGGGCTTCTGATGTGACTGCGGAATGGCTGTTGCGGACAGAAGAGGGATTGAAGGTATTGGAGACCAAAAACGGACTCAGTGGCACGGAGTTGGAAAGTGAAAAAGAACGTCTTCAGTTTGCACTCGCATTCCGACCGGAAGACGAAGCAATGCGGGAATTGTGTAACGAACGCCTCGCAGAACTGAAGGCAGACGGAAGACTTACCGCATTATTGGAACAGTATGTATGGGGAAGCGCTGCGGAGCGGCTTTATCCGGAACAGATGACGGTGAATTCCGAAACCTTTTCCTTACAGATTACGGGAGAACCGGTGTATATCGGTATTACGGGGTCGGTTCCGCCGTTGGAATGTGTGGATGACCGTGGCGTGCCCTATGGTTTCTGTGTTGCGTTGTCTGACCTTCTGGGACAGAAGCTGGGACGAGAAGTACGGTTTAAGGTAGTGGACAGTGAGACAATCTTTTCTGAGCTGATGGCAGGGAAGCTCGATATGGTGTTCTGTTATGGTACGAGTGCAAATCATTCGACCGAGTTTCCGCCGTATATCATGTCGGATGGATATTGTCCGATGAAAGGCTACCGATTAATCACTACCGAATAAATCAATCGGAGCGATGTGAATTTACGTGATGCAGGAAGGAAGATGGAGATTGATATGATAGGAAATATCATGAGTGCAATAAAGGATAATTTAATCGCAGGCGGAGCATATACACTGATTATAAAAGCAATCATTGTGACATTTGTAATTACGGTGATTGCGTGGCTGGTAGCAATTCTGATCGGTGCAATATGCGGGTACTTTATGTGTTACCGTCAGCGTGCAGTTACGATGTTGGCAGAAGGCTTCAGCTTTCTGTTTCGGGCAACACCGGTGTTGTTACTGATTCTGTTTTTTTACTATGGAGTATTTGGCTCCATGAATATGAATGGAGTATTGCTTTCCGGACTGGCAATCGGTCTGTATGGCGGTGGACATTTTGGAGAGATTCTCATGAAGACGATACGGGAATCGGAAGATTGGCAGAACCGTGAGATGAGAAGACGTTTGAAAAAAGCGTTTTTTACCGCTGCGCTGCCGCATGCAACAGGTGTATCCCTGTTCCAGGTAAAACGTCTGAGCATCCAGTTGTTACAATGGAGTACGGTGGTGGGATATATCGGCGTGAATGATCTGACCGAGGTGATGCTTACCATCGGGCAGCGCAACATGGCACCGTTCTTCGGAATTGCATTCAGTATCTTGGTATATCTGATTGCGACGCTTTTGATTGAGGCCGGATTTGCATGGATTGGGAAATTGATGGAAAGGTATGGGGAATGAGTATGAAGGAGAATTTACAATATCATATTAATTGCGGCAAGGGTGATATCGGAAGGTATTGCATCATACCGGGAGATCCGGGACGATGTGAAAAGATTGCAAAGTATTTTGACAATCCGGTGAAGATTACGATGAACCGTGAGTACTGTACTTATACGGGAACTTTGCTTGGTGAGAAGGTGAGTGTTACCTCGACCGGTATCGGTGGTCCGTCTGCGGCAATTGCAGTGGAAGAATTGGTGGCACTTGGTGCAGATACCTTTGTACGTGTCGGCACCTGCGGTGGTATTAACATGAAAGTAAAGTCAGGGGATTCCGTCATTGCAACCGGAGCAATCCGTCACGAGGGTACGAGCCGCGAATATGCACCAATTGAGTTTCCGGCAGTTGCGGATTATGAAGTTATGACGGCATTGGTGGAAGCAGCAAAGTCTCTGGAACTTCCGTGGCATGCCGGTGTGGTACAGTGCAAGGATTCGTTCTATGGACAGCACAGTCCTTCCCGTATGCCGGTATCTTATGATCTTTTGAATAAATGGGAAGCTTGGAAGCGTCTTGGCGTACTCGGCAGTGAGATGGAATCTGCTACGGTGTTTACGGTGGCAGCAGCGCTTGGCGTACGCGCCGGTTCGGTGTTCCACGTTGTATGGAATCAGGAGCGTAAGGCAGCAGGCTTCGTGGAAGAAGACGCACACGATACCGAGAATGCCATCCGTATCGGGGTGGAAGCCATCAAACGTCTGATCCTTGCGGACAAGGCAAAATTATAAGATTAACTTGTATTTTTAATCAGTCTGTGATATGCTGTCAGAGTATTTTATGCACTTTGACAGCATTTTTTACATATAGAGGTGCGTGAACAAAGTGAAAAAGAAAGTATATTTAAACAGGGAGACAGAGTGGAGCGTAATGCTGCATTCTAAATGGAGGAAATTATGAAAAAATTATTGGCAGTTGTATTGCTTGCATGCATGAGTTTATCTTTGGTTGCATGTGGCAGAGAAAAAGTTGCAGTAAATGGTCCGGACGACCTCGCTAACGCTCTTACCGGCGTACAGCTCGGTACCACCGGCGATATCTATGTATCTGATTTCGGTGAGGATCATATTGAGCGTTTCAACAAGGGTTACGAAGCAGTACAGGCTTTGCTTCAGGGCAAGGTAGACGCAGTTGTTATTGATGACCAGCCGGCAAAGACTTTCGTAGCTGAGAATGAAGGTCTTAAGATTCTGGATGAGGAATTTGCATTGGAAGAGTACGCAATCGCAATCAACAAAGAAAACACTGAGTTGAAGGATAAGATTAATGCAGCCCTTGCAGAGATTAAGGCAAACGGAACTTTTGACCGTATCGTAGACTATTACATCGGTCAGGAGCAGGACACTCCGGCATACACTCCGCAGAATGTGGACCGCAGTAACGGTACGCTTGTAATGGCTACCAACGCTGAGTTCCCGCCGTATGAGTTCCGTGAAGGCGACAAGATTACCGGTCTGGATGTTGATATGATGCTCGCTGTATGTGATATTCTTGGCATGGAACTGAAGATTGAAGATATGCAGTTTGACTCTATCATCGCTTCTGTAATCAGTGGCAAGGCAGATGTTGGTGTTGCAGGTCTTACCGTTACCGAAGATCGTCTGAAATCTGTAGATTTCTCCGACACCTACTATACCGGCAAGCAGGTTATCATCGTTGCGGAGTAATTAAAACAAACAGGCACTTGAGTCGTTTACTGTTACGATAGAAACAGTGAAAAGCGGCGGCCGGCAATTGTATGTATAATGATGAAAGCGGGGCAGTGGATACACTGCCTCGTTCAACTTAAATTTTTGGCAGTTTAACAGAAACGGAGAACCGACAAGTGAACGTTTTCGAAAAAATCTGGAATGCAATCTGTAATTATTTTATCAATCTGGGCGACAGTTTGTACCTGAACTTTGTGAAGGATGATCGTTATCTCTACCTGACGAGAGGTCTCACGGTAACGTTAGAGATTACTTTCTTTGCATTGTTAATCGGTATTGTGTTGGGCTTTGTTTTGGCAATTATCCGTTCGACCTGCGATAAGACCGGAAAACTCAAATTCCTGAATCTCATTGCAAAGTTCTACATCACCATCATCCGCGGAACACCGGTTGTTCTGCAGTTGTTGATTCTGTATTTTGTTATCTTTGCATCGGTGAATATCAATAAGGTTGTGGTAGCCGCCATTGCGTTCGGTCTGAATTCCGGCGCGTATGTTGCGGAGATTGTCCGCTCCGGTATTATGGCAGTGGATGAAGGACAGTTTGAAGCAGGACGGAGTCTGGGATTTAATTATTTCCAGACGATGTGTTATATCGTTCTTCCGCAAGCTATTAAAAATATTCTGCCGGCACTCGGCAACGAATTTATCGTGCTGTTGAAGGAAACTTCCGTATCCGGTTATATTGCAATCCAGGATTTGACCAAGGGCGGCGACATTATCCGAAGCCAGACCTTTGAACCGTTTCTTCCGTTGATTGCGGTAGCAATTGTTTATCTGGTAATGGTAATCATCTTCCAGAAACTTGTAGATCTGCTGGAGAGGAGGTTGAGAAAGAATGAGCGCTGAGGAACGTAAAGTATTGATTCGTGTTGAGAATCTATGTAAGTTTTATGGCAAGAACGCGGAAATCAAGGCACTTGACGGTGTGAACGAGGTCATCTATGAAGGTGAAGTGGTCGTAATCGTCGGTCCTTCCGGTTCCGGTAAATCGACCTTCCTGCGTTCGTTGAACCTCTTGGAACAACCGACGGACGGCAATATCTATCTGAACGATGTGGATATTACTTCTCCGAAGACGGACATTAACAAACACCGTCAGAAGATGGGTATGGTGTTCCAGCATTTCAACCTGTTCCCGCATATGACAATCCTGAAGAACATGACCATCGGACCGATGAAACTGCAGGGAAAGTCACAGGCAGAAGCCGAAGAAAAAGCAATGCAGCTGTTAAAACGTGTCGGACTTGAAAATCGTGCGGATGCTTATCCGTATCAGCTCTCCGGCGGACAGAAACAGCGTATTGCGATTGTCCGCGCGTTGGCGATGGAGCCGGATGTCATGCTCTTCGATGAGCCGACCTCTGCACTGGACCCTGAGATGGTAGGTGAGGTTCTGGATATCATGAAGGAACTTGGAAAAGAAGGTATGACCATGGTGGTTGTAACTCACGAGATGGGATTTGCACGTGAGGTGGCAGACCGTGTGATTTTCTTTGATGAGGGTAATATACAGGAACAGAACAATCCGAAAGATTTCTTTGAGAATCCGAAGAACCCGCGTTTGCAGGAATTTTTGTCAAAGGTTCTGATGTAGGCAGTGGGTGCATAAGATAGATGTGATAGAACCCGTTTGTGGTATGCCACTGCAAACGGGTTAAAAATGACAAAAAAGTGTTGACAATTGATACAATTTATTGTACTATAGGCAAGTACCTTATGAATAGGGGATTGGTCAAATGGCATGACAGGAGTCTCCAAAACTCTTAGCGGGAGTTCGATTCTCTCATCCCCTGTAATGAAAGCAGTGATTATGAATCACTGCTTTTTTTGTTGTCTTGTGAATTTGCATGGTATATCTGTCTATTTCAGAAAATAAAATGAAGTTGTACAGGATGCACAAAAAACATCAAATAAAAAATAATATCTTGACTAAACTGTCTAGATAATGTATCTTAAAATTTGCAAGGTTTGCGATGAGGGAGTAATGTGTATATACATATTATGACTGAAGAATCGTGGGGATTTTGGATGTGTTTTTGATGTATCAGGTCACCGGATTATCACTAAAACGGTCCAAAATTACTATCTTGTTCAGAGGTATTAGAGGTATTAAGACGGTGACTCATTAGTCCTTGGAGAGGGACTTGAATAACTACTACAATATATTGAGGAGAAACAAAATGAAAAAAGCAAAAAAACTCGTAGCTGTTTTACTTTTTGCTCTCATGGCAGCTGGCCTTGTAGCTTGTGGCGACAAGAGCGGTGATGGCGAATATGTAAAACTCGTTGTTTGGGGCGTTGGCTCCGCTGATACTGAGGCTTGTAACGAAGTTGCAGAAGCTATCAGTGTTATCACCCGTGAAAAGATCGGTGCTGAAGTAGAACTCGTTCGTGGTATGGACGCTGAGCAGATTAACTTAGCTCTTACCTCCGGTGAGCCGATCGACCTTATGAACTACAACAACATCGCAGGTCAGCTTGCAAGCGTTGTTCGTAACAACTACGCTATGGAACTCGACGCACTTCTTGATGAGTATGGCCAGGGCGCAAAGGCTATCATCAACCCGCTCGACCTTGATGCATGCCGTTTCAACGGTAAGCTCTACGCTCTTCCGAACCAGAAGGATACTTCCCGTTCCGCAGGTTTCGCTATGCGTAAGGACATCTGTGATGCACTCGGAATCGTTGTTCCGGAATATGGTACATATGATGATGTTTATGCAATCCTGAAGCAGGTTCATGAAGCTTATCCGGATATGGATTGCCTCGTTCCTACCTGGGGTGGCGGCGGTATGCAGAGCACCCTTCCGATTGACCCGCTCGGCGATACTCTTGGTGTAATCGAGAACGCTTACGGCACCGATACTACCATCGTTAACCACTTTGGTACCAAGACTTACCGTGATTTCTGTGCTATGATGTACAAGTGGAACCAGGAAGGCCTTATCATGGCTGACGCTACCACTACTACTGAGAACAACCTTCTTTCCGGTAACGGTTTCGCAATGTTCGAGAACTGGAAGCCGGGTAAGGAACTCGAAGTTTACAAGGGCAACAACAGAGAAGTTTACTTCCTCAAGGTTATTGAGCCGTACAAGTACACTGACGTTCCGAACGGTAACTCCTTCATGATCCCTTACTGCTCCAAGAATCCGGAGAAGGCTATGGAATTATGGAACCTGATGTACACCGATCCTGAAGTAGCTAACCTCTTCATCAACGGTATCGAAGGTAAGCACTATGTTTACACTGATGACACCAAGAAGATCATCACTACTCCGGAAGGCGTAGATCCGAACGCTACCGGTTACTCTTCTGTTGACTGGTCTTGGCCGAATCAGCAGATCACTCCTGTATGGCAGGGTGGAGATCCGGAACTTTGGAGCAAGCTGAACGAGTTCAACCAGACTCAGACCGCTAGCCCGGCTCACGGTTTCTCTTGGAACAGTAATCCGGTTCTTAACCAGGTTACCGCTTGTAACAACGTAATCGCTCAGTACGACGTAGCTCTTCGTTGGGGCGCTATGGATCCGGCTGTTATCGATCAGTTCGTTGCAGAGCTTGAAGCTGCTGGTATCAACGATATTATCGCAGAGAAGCAGAAACAGCTTAATGAATTCCTTGCTAACAAATAATTTTGCCTGATACCGTGATGTAAACAATTTACGTGACGAAGGGCAGGTTATGAGGACTTCAAAGATGTTTCGGTTTTCTAAAGTTAAATCATAGGGAGAAAAACATGAAAAAATTCAAAAGAACTATGAGACGCTTTTGGCCTCTGTATTTGATGTTCTTACCTGGCGCAGTTTACCTGTTCATAAATTGTTATATTCCAATGTTCGGTATTCAGATAGCATTTCGACAGTATAATGCTGTAGACGGTGTCTATGCCAGTCCATGGGTTGGACTTAAGAACTTTGAGTTCCTTTTCAAAACAAATGATGCATTTGTAATGGTTAGGAACACACTGTTATATAACCTCGTGTTTATTGTATTGGGAACTGTTCTCGCGGTTGCCGTAGCGATTATCTTAAATGAAATCCGCAGTAAAAAAGCAAAACAGTTGTATCAGACAATCATTCTGATTCCGTTCCTGATTTCAATGGTTATTGTTAGTTATCTGGTGTTTGCATTCCTTAGCAACGGTAACGGATTTATCAATAACACATTACTGAAAGCTTTAGGCATACCAAAGGAACAGTGGATACAGTGGTATAATGAACCGAAGTACTGGCCGTTTATTATCGTTCTCGTTAATATCTGGAAAGGACTCGGATATAATATGATTCTGTATTATGCTACCATCTGTGGTATCGATAGTACATTGTACGAGGCAGCAGTGGTTGACGGTGCAACCCGTTGGCAGAGAATCAGAAATGTTACATTGCCCGGGTTGAAATCAACAGTGATTATACTTACATTGATGGCACTCGGTGGAATCTTCCGTTCAGATTTCGGTCTGTTCTATCAGGTTCCTCAGAATTCAGGTCCATTGATCAATGTTACTCAGACGATTGATACTTATGTATATCGTGGTTTGATGCAGACAAACAATATCGGAATGTCTTCCGCAGCTGGTCTTTATCAGTCAGTTGTCGGTTTCATTCTCGTAGTATCAGCAAACTTAATCGTTCGTAAGATTGATAATGAAAGCGCATTGTTCTAAGAAGGGGGTACAAGATTGTGGTAGAAAAAGGAAAAGGGTTCCAAATTTTTGGACACATCCTTCTGTGCACACTCGCAATTTGCGCGTTGGCACCATTTATCCTGTTGCTTATGTCCTCACTTACGGATGAACAGGCTCTGATTACAAACGGTTACAGTTTTTGGCCGGAAAAATTCAGTACATATGCTTACAAGTACCTTTTGGGAAAAACAGGATCTGTAGCACGCGGTTACGCTATTTCCATCGGTGTTACTGCCGTAGGTACATTTTGTAATCTTTTGATTACTACTTTGTATGCATATCCGCTTTCCAGAAAAGAACTTCCGGGAAGAAACTTCTTTGCATTTTATTTGTTCTTTACGATGTTGTTTTCCGGTGGTCTCGTTCCGTCTTATTTGATGTGGACACAGACTTTCCATATTCGTAATACATTTTTTGCATTGCTTGTTCCGAACCTTTTGATGAGTGCGTTCAACGTTATTATGATGCGTACGTACTTCACTGCAAATATTCCGGATTCGGTTATTGAAGCAGCAAGAGTAGACGGTGCAAGTGAGTTTAAGATTCTTTTTGGTATAGTTCTTCCTATGGCACTTCCGATTCTTGCGACCATTGGTCTTTTGGTTGGTTTAGCATATTGGAATGACTGGATGAACGGTTTGTATTACTTGAATGATGACAAGATGTTCAGTATTCAAGTTTTGCTTATGAGAATTCAACGAGATTTGGATCAGTTGAAACAAAATGCCCAACAGGGAGGTAATATCAATACGGCAGACCTACCATCGACATCCGTACGTATGGCTCTTACCGTATTAGGTGTACTTCCGATTATGGTTATTTATCCTTTCATGCAGAAGTATTTTGTAAAGGGTATTGCCATTGGTGCTGTTAAGGGCTGATTTACAAAACAGAATAAAGGTAGGGACTGTAAAAGGTTCCTACCTTTTTTTTGTTTCTATTTCCGGACTGTTGTGATAGAATTACAATAGATTTGAAAGGATGATATTGATTTATCAATGCGATTCATATAGGTGAGGTACCATGAGAGATTTTTTACCGGTAAGCAGAGATGATATGAAAGTACGCGGCTGGGAGCAGTGTGACTTTGTATATATTTTGGGTGATGCATATGTAGATCATCCGTCGTTTGGTCCGGCGATTATCAGCCGTGTGCTGGAGAGTAGGGGATACAAGGTTGGTATTATCGCACAGCCGGATTGGAAGGATGAGGCGTCTATCCGTGTGCTTGGGGAACCTCGTCTTGGTTTTCTGGTCAGCGGCGGCAATATGGATCCGATGGTGAATCATTACAGCGTGGCGAAGAAACGCCGTCAGACTGATGCATATTCGCCGGGCGGTGTGATTGGCAAGCGCCCCGATCGTGCAACGGTAGTGTACTGTAATTTGATCCGTAAATCGTTTCCGAAAGCTGCGATTATCATTGGCGGTATTGAAGCGTCACTTCGGAGAATGGCGCATTACGACTATTGGAGCGACAAGGTAAAACGTTCTATCTTGCTGGATGCACAGGCAGACCTCCTGTCCTATGGTATGGGTGAGAAGTCTATCGTAGAGATTGCAGAAGCATTGGACAGCGGTCTTGCAGTGAAAGATATTACCTTTGTTGCAGGAACCGTGTACAAGGCAAAGTCCTTAGACAGTGTGTATGAACCGGTTGTGTTGCCGACATATAAAGAGATTACAGAGAGTAAGCGCAGGTTTGCCGAGAGTTTCTACGTGCAGTATTGCAATACAGACCCGTTCAGTGGGAAGACTTTGGCGGAGCAGTATAAGGAAAATGAATTTGTAATTCAGAATCCTCCGGCAAAGCCTCTGACACAGTCAGAGATGGATGCGGTATATTCGTTGCCGTATATGAGAACGTACCATCCGATGTACGAGGAAGCCGGTGGGATTCCGGCAATTGCCGAGGTAAAATTCAGTCTGGTGAGCTGCCGAGGATGTTTTGGGGCATGCAGCTTCTGTGCACTGACTTTCCATCAGGGGCGGATTATACAGACGAGAAGTCATGAGTCTATCTTACGGGAAGCAGAGGCACTGACCTGGGAACCGGACTTTAAAGGATATATCAATGATGTCGGAGGGCCGACGGCAAATTTCCGTCGCCCTGCCTGCGATAAGCAGCTCAGGAAGGGTGCCTGTGTCGGGAAACAGTGTCTGTATCCGAAGCCTTGTGCCAACATGAAAGTGGATCACAGTGATTATCTGAGTCTGCTTCGTAAATTACGGGAACTGCCACGTGTGAAGAAGGTCTTCGTACGTTCCGGTATCCGTTTTGACTATCTGGTGGCGGACAAGGACGGTACGTTCTTCCGCGAACTTTGTGAGCATCACGTGAGCGGTCAGTTGAAGGTGGCACCGGAGCATATCAGTGATGCTGTATTAAAGCGGATGGGCAAGCCGGAAAATGCGGTTTATGAAAAATTCATCAAGAAGTATAAAGAGATTAACCAGAAGCTCGGCAAGGAGCAGTATGTGGTGCCGTATCTGATGTCGTCGCATCCGGGGTCTACTCTGAAGGAAGCAGTAGAACTGGCACTCTATTTGCAAAAGCTGGGCTATATGCCGGAACAAGTGCAGGATTTCTATCCGACACCGTCCACCATATCGACTTGTATGTACTATACAGGACTGGATCCAAGGACGATGGAAGAAGTCTATGTGCCGAAGTCGCCACATGAGAAGGCATTGCAGCGTGCACTGATTCAATATCGCAATCCAAAGAATCATGCGTTGGTGATTGAGGCTCTGACCAAGGCGGGACGCACTGATCTGATTGGATTTGGCAAGGAGTGTCTGATCCGCCCGCGTGTAACGAAGAACGAATTAGAGAAATCACGCGGCAAGTCGCGTCAGAGTAAGACGGAGAACGGAAAGGTTACGAAAAACGGGCAGAAAACCAAATCCGAACGGAATAAGATGCATACAAACGGAAGAAGCAGTGCAGGGAAAAACAGCATACGCGAAAACGGTTCCGGTAAGCGTGACAACCGAAATCATGCGGACGAAGGCCGTACTCCGAAGAACGGAAAAAGTCGCGGCAGAAAATAAAATGTAAATACTTACATTATGCTTGAAACTTTACGCATTCCGTTGTATAGTGAAAGTAACAACAAGAAAAAATAATAGTAATTGATACATCAATATATCATGAAAGTGAGGAATTCATTATGGCAAAAGTAGTCACCATGGGCGAAATCATGCTCCGTCTTTCCACTCCGGGTTATCAGAGATTTATCCAGTCTGATAGTTTTGATATCAACTACGGCGGCGGTGAAGCGAATGTAGCGGTATCTCTGGCAAACTTTGGACATCAGGCCTCCTTCGTAACGAAGGTTCCGAAGAATGAAATCGGTGAGAGCGCAGTGGCTGCACTCAGAAAGCACAACGTAGATACTTCTATGGTTGCATACGGCGGTGAGCGTCTTGGTATTTATTTCTTAGAGACCGGTGCATCCATGCGTGCTTCTAAGGTTGTTTATGACCGTGCACATTCCGCTATCGCAGAGGCTGACATTGCTGATTTTGATTTTGATAAGATTTTTGAAGGTGCAGACTGGTTCCACTTTACCGGTATTACTCCGGCAATCAGTGACAAGGCAGCGGAACTGACCGAAGCAGCACTGAAGGCAGCAAAGGCAAAGGGTCTTACCGTATCCGTTGACCTTAACTTCCGTAAAAAACTGTGGAGTCAGGAGAAGGCACAGCGCATCATGACCAATCTGATGCAGTACGTTGACGTATGCATCGGCAATGAAGAGGATGCAGAGAAGGTACTGGGCTTCAAGCCGGGCAACACCGACGTGACCGGTGCTGAGCTGGAGCTTGCAGGCTATCAGGATATCTTCAAGCAGATGATTGACCGTTTCGGATTTAAGTATGTGGTAAGCTCCCTGCGTGAGAGTTATTCCGCATCGGATAACGGCTGGTCTGCAGCAATTTATGACGGCAAGGAATTCTATCATTCCAAGAAATATCAGGTTCGTATCGTAGACCGTGTTGGTGGTGGCGACTCCTTCGCAGGTGGTCTGATCTGCGGACTTCTGGACGGAAAAGACATGAAGCAGGCACTCGAGTTTGCAGTAGCAGCTTCCGCATTGAAGCATACGATTCCGGGTGACTTTAACTTCGTAAGTCGCGCAGAAGTTGAGGCACTTGCAAGCGGTGACGGTTCAGGCCGTGTACAGAGATAATATGAACGAGTTAATCGATAAAGCATATGCATATGTAGAGCAGACACTGGCCGAAAATCTCAGTCGACATCAAACGGTAATCAGTAAAACGAAGAGTTTTGTACGATATGACCGTTTCTATCATATCCAGAGAGTGACTGCCTGGGCAAATCGCATCTGCGACGAGCTTTGTAGCAATAATGCAGTTGGTATGGCAGATGCGATTGACAGAGAATGTTTGCACCTTGCCTCTATATTGCACGATGTCGGATATAATGCATACCATATCAGTGAGAACCATTCCGAGGCCGGAGTGGTTCTTGCTGAGAAGTTTTTGACGGAAGAAGGCGTAGAAGAAGAGAAGAAAGAAAAGATTCTCAATCTGATCCGTCTGC
>JAZNXH010000161.1:0-30734 GCA_045593785.1 Lachnospiraceae bacterium | reverse complement strand
GACAGAAACACTAATCAGAATAACAACTACCACCAACGAAACTACCGTTCCGTTCGAGGTGAAGTTTTGATGATCAATGGTCTCTTGTTGCGCTTTGTCACTACCTGCCAAAAGTGCCGCATCCAATTTCAACATACTCTCTTCTGTCGCCGCCATCGCCGCATCAAGAGCTGCTGCATCGACTTTCGCTTCACCACCTGCTAATACCGGAGCAAGAATTCCTTCTACCAAAGAAGCATAGGCATCAAAGTCTACCTTAGCCGCATTAAAGAGATCGATTAAATCCTGATCTTTAATTGCTTCTCCGACTGACTTAGCCAATTCTTTTGCATGATTCAAGCTTTCCTGTGCATGCTTCGCTGCCGTCATCGCCTCAGCGGCATCCGCCAGAATTTGTACTTCTTCTACCTGAGCGGTTGCTTTATTCAAATATGCATACGCTTTTGCAACATCCTGTGCCGGAGCTGCATATTCGTTATACGCTGCTGTGAACTGGTTAATACTCTGTCTTCCGATGTACACCTGAGAGCCGGAAATACCCAAAAAGATAACCAGAATGATTCCGAAGCTAAACATCAACTTATACTTAATACTCAAATCCATAAATTTCTTGTACATACAAAAACCCACCTTTCCCATACCTGCAAACTGAAAGATAATTTTTTATGCTTTAACCGCAGGTACAATCTTTAACCGTTGTAATCTTTCCGAGAACGTACTTTATCGAATTGATTATCCGGCAGAAAGCTGCTCGCTGTTCTGTCATCTATGGGGAGCTGTCTGTGACGTTCTCGACGCAAACAGCCAATTTGCTAGTGAAGACTCTCTAACAGTTCCTGTTCCTCGTCACTAATCAGATTAGCAGGGTCAATCAACAACTTAACTTCATCGCCAATCTTGCCAATCCCATATACAAAGCGCTGTGCTCCGCTGTTGTTTACCATATGCGGCGGTGGTACGATATTTTCATCTGAAATATTCACCACATCTGCAATGGTATCTACAATCAGACCGACTACCACTTTATTTACCGTAATTACAATCACGCAGGTTCTGTCATTGTACTCGCGCGGTTCTTTGCCAAAGCGGAGTCTCACATCAATTACCGGAATAATCTTGCCGCGAAGATTAATCAAACCTTTGATATAGCCTTCTGTCTCCGGAACTTCTGTGATTTTCTGTAATCCGATAATCTCATTCACATACTGAATCGGTATTGCATAGGATTCATCTCCTGACTGGAACGTCATATACTTGCCTTTTTGAGTATCTTCCTCTTCCAGCATAACATCAAGTTCTTCCGACATATTCTTCACCATCCTTTAGTCTTTAATCAGGCTGCCCGTGTCAAGAATCAAGCTGATACTGCCGTCACCCAACTGGGTACACCCGGAAATTCCTTTGATTTTCTTTATGTAGGAAGGCATCGGCTTCACCACGATTTCCTGTTCACCGTTCAGCTTGTCCACAAGAACTGCTGTCTTCCTGCCTTCATATTCGAGAATGGCAATAATACCATCTTCTACATCATCACAACCGGCATCGAGGTGGAACAATTGTTTCAAACGAATCAGCGGATAGCAGTCACCACGCAACATAATGGATTCTGCCCCTTCCGGTTCCACGATCATCTGGGATTTGTCAATGCGGACAAACTCCTGAACATCCGCAGTACTGAATACATAGCTGCTTGTTCCGACTTCAACCGTAATACCATCAATAATTGCAAGTGTCAGTGGAATCTTAATCGTCATGGTCGAGCCATAACCTTCCGTGCTGTCAATCTCAAGGCTTCCGCCAACCTGTTGAATGTTTTGTACTACAACATCCATGCCGACACCGCGTCCGGAATACTCTGTCACCTGCTCTTTTGTGGAAAATCCCGGCAACGTAATGAAGTTATAGATTTCTTTATCGGTAAGTTCTTTTTCATTTCTTCCGTTCAGAAGCCCATTCTTCTTTGCTTTTTCCAGGATGCGGTCACGATTCAGGCCCTTACCGTCATCTTTTACGGTAATCCATACCTTTCCGCCTTCGTTCTTCGCTTCCAGGATAATCTTTCCACGTTCCGGTTTTGAAGTGGAGGCTCGTTCACTACGATCCTCAATTCCGTGATCCACCGCATTTCTGACAAGATGCATAATCGGGTCGGAGATATGCTCAATAATGTTCTTATCTACTTCGGTATCTTCTCCGATAATCACAAGGTCAATATCTTTGCCGAGTTTTCTTGATACATCGTATACAATACGGTTCATCTTCTGGAAAGTATTGCGAAGCGGCATCATACGAAGCGCCATCACGACATCCTGAAGTTCCGATGTAATCTTGGACAACTGTGCAGAAGCTTTGGAGAAATTGGTAAGATCAAGTCCCGGAACTCTGAGGTCAGGATTCTGGGTTACGACCGCCTGCGCGATTACCAACTCACCAATCAAATCCATCAGTTCATCCATCTTTGTAACATTTACGCTGATAAAGCTCTGTACTGCATGTTTGGTTGTCTGGGGAGCAGGAGCCGACTGTGCCGGTGCGGGCTGTTCCTTCTGTCCGTTTTCCATCTTGCCGACGATATCGCTCACCAGCACACGTTCCCGGGCAGGTTCCTGTGATGCTGTCGCTTCACTATCCGCTTCCGCCTTTTTGGAACTCTTTTTGGATTTCTTAGCTGGCTTTTCATCCGCAATCGGAGCGTCCAGATCAATCGTTATCGTATCTTCTTTTGCCTCTGCTGCCGGCTCATGCTGTTTTCCCATCGTCAGGAATTCATCCGGCGTACATTCGCGTATTTCTATATTGTCAACACCGGAGCCGTCAATCAAACGCAGTATTTCGTTCTCATCTGCCTGTGCCTGCAGTGCAATCAGAAAACCGTTTCTCAGAATCACCTCTGAAGTTGACTCATCGGCGATGATATCTTCCGGTTCAAACTTAATATCCTCTGCGATTTCCTTCAATGAATACACTGCGGTATATGCACGGATATTCGCCATCTCCGTATCAGAACGATAATATATGGTAATCAGGTAGAACTTACTGTCCGTCGTCATCATCGGAGCAATATAAAACTGTTCCGGCTCTATGTAAACGTTCTCCGGCGGAAGTTCCTCACCACTCTTCTTAATATCGTTCTTCAACCGATCCAGAAATTCTTTCAACTCCTTTACCAGAGCTTCGGAACTTCCGTCTGCTTTGTGGCCGCTTTTTATCTTTTCCAGTTCATTTTTGATGAAGTCATCTACTTCCAACATCAATCCGACCAGTTCGTCTAACGGTATGTTAGAAGGTTTTGACTCTCGGATATAGTAGAATACATCCTCTAAGGTATGCGAACAGGTCGTAATATCCGTAAACATCATGACACCGGATGACCCTTTGATGGTATGCATGATACGGAAAATCTCATTCACGTTGGCATCGCTCATCACCTTGCTTTTTTCGCATTCCAGCGCAATATTTTCCAATTGTTCCAGCATCTGTTCACTCTCATAGAGGAACACATCCATCATGCCATCGGTAATATAGCTCTCACCCATCTTGCATGTTCCCTTTCTCTATCGATTTGAAGTAAGAGCGTACCAAAAGTACGCTCTTATCAGCTTCCATAGTTATGGTATCAGATTGATTTTTCTCAATACGTTCTCAAACTTCTCCTGGTCAATCGGCTTACCTGCATACGCAACACAACCAAGCTCGAATGCCTTAGCCACATTACGGCCCTCATTCAGTGCAGTCGTCATAATAATCTTTGCGCGCTTTTCTTCCGGAATCTGTTTTTCTTTTTCTATATCACGGATAGCCTTCAATGCCTGATAACCATCCAGTGCAGGCATCATAATGTCAAGGCATACCAAATCATAGCCTTCTCCGGATTCCAGGGCAATCAGGAACGCGTCAACGGCTTCCAATCCGTCCACTGTGATATCACACTCACCGTATTTCTGTAAAAAACGGAGCATAAATTTTCTGCTGGCGAAATCATCCTCTGCAATCAGTATTTTCATATATCGTATACCTCCTTAATCGGAACCGGTTGTTCCGGCCGTTTTTATCCTTTTTTATTTAAGAGTGCATGTACTTTATCCGCAATCTGTGTCAACCCTGCCTGATATTGCACAGCGCCGCAATCATATGCCGCTTTGGGCATACCATACACTACGCAGCTTTCTTCATCCTGCCCGATGGTACAAGCTCCTGCTTTTCGCATCGCAAGAAGTCCTTTTGCTCCATCCGCGCCCATACCGGTCAAAATCACGCCAATTGCCTTATCACCCGCGGCTTCTGCAACCGATTGGAATAAAGCATCTACCGAAGGACAATGTCCACTGACTTTTTCCCCTTCCCTGCATTCCACGCGATACATTCCACCGGATCGAACCAGCCTCATATGTTTATCTCCCGGCGCAATCAGCACTTGTCCGCGTTGTACATAATCCCCGTCTTTCGCTTCCTTTACACTCACCAGACACTGACGGTTCAAGCGTTCTGCATACATTGCCGTAAACACGGGTGGCATGTGCTGTACGACCACGACACCCGGGATATTCTGTCCGAAACGCTTGATGACATCATATATTGCTTCCGTACCTCCGGTCGAAGCACCGATTGCAATCACACGGTCACTTGCTGTTGCCGTCAAAGCAGTATGACTACGATTCGTCTGTACCACGCGCGGCTTTGCCATTGAAGCAATCTTTATCTTTGTATTTAATTCTCTTAATACGAAATCTTCTACTTCCCTGGCAGTCATACCGGAGGGCTTATTTACAAAATCCACCGCGCCGGCTTCCAATGCGTCGAATACATTTCCGTTCAACGCACTGACACATACAATCGGTATGTAATACTGCGGAAGTAGTCTTCGGATAAATTCAATTCCCGACATCCGTGGCAGTTCCACATCCAATGTCATCACGTCCGGTCGGCACTCGATAATCCTGTCCCGTGCCTCATAGGCATCTCCGGCTACTGCAACCACTTCCAATCCCGGATCCTTATTAATCGCCCGAACCAAAAGTTCACGGAAGAGAATCGAATCATCCACTACCAATACCTTGAGTTTTTGCACACTGCACCCTCCCCGTAACCGTGTTATTTCCGATATACAGACGGCTGGATATACTGGAACTTGCTCTGCGAACGATCAATCGTCTCTGTCGTTCCGATGAACAAGTACCCACCCGGTGCCATTACATCATACACCTTATTCAGAAGGCGTACCTTTGTCTCATGATCAAAGTATATCATGACATTACGTAAAAAGACAATATTAAACTTCTTTTTGAATGGAAATTCTTCCATAAGATTGAAATATCGAAATAAAACTTGACTTTTTATGTCATTTTTCAAAGAAATTTTGCCATTTTCACTTTTTGTGAAGTATTGTTTGAGCCAATTTTCAGGCAGACCTGCAACCTGATCCACTTCGTAAGTCGCCTCCGCGGCCTTTGCAAGTGCCTTTCGCGAAATATCGGTTGCAAGAATCGTAGCATCCCAGTTTTTAAACTCCATACCAAAGAAATCACGGATTACCATTGCTATGGTGTAAGCTTCTTCACCACTGGAGGATGCTGCAGACCAGATTCCAAGATCCCTCGTCTTTGCTTCTTTCACTTTTAACTCCGGAAGAACCGTATTGCGTAAGAAGTCAAAATGCTGTGACTCTCTCAGGAAAAAAGTATGGTTTGTCGTCAGGGTATTCACCAGCGTCGTCGCTTCCTCGCCAAACGGATTCCTTGTCACTTTTTCCATGTATTCCGCATAAGACGAGTAGCCTTGTTTCACTAACAGATTCGTCATACGACCTACGATTAACGTTCTTTTTTGCTCCAGATTCACTCCGTAATGCTTTTTTACAAATGCAACAATCTGCTGAAACTCCTGATCGGAAAGTGGTATCTTACTCTGTAAATCAATCATTGTATGTTACCTCTGCTACGGCAATCGTTATCCTAATATCTCTTCCAGTGCCGCAATCATTTTTTTCATTTGTTCATCGGTGCCGATGGTGATTCGTAAGAAGCGGTCAATCCTCGGCTTCTTAAAATATCTCACCAGTATCTTACGTTCCCGAAGCTTCATGAAAACTTCTTCTGCGGAAATCTTGGCCGGAGATGCAAACAGGAAGTTCGTCTTCGAATCCAGAACCTCAAATCCAAGACGCTCCAGTTCTTTCTTCGTCCACTCACGGGTCTTGATAATCTTTGCAAGCGTTTCTTCAAAATACGCCTTGTCTTTTACTGCTTCCACCGCAAATGCCATAGACGGATGGTTCATCGTGTAAGAATTGTAGGAGTATTTTACATCGTTCATTGCCTGAATCAGTTTCGGATTACCGATGGCATATCCTACACGCATACCTGCCATGGAACGCGCCTTCGAGAAAGTCTGAACCACCAACAGATTCGGGTATTTGTCAATCAACGGCAATACGGACTCTCCGCCGAAATCCACATATGCTTCATCCACAATCACAACCGAATCCGGATTGTGCTGTATGATATCTTCAATTACGGATACCGGCTCATAAAGGGAAGTCGGAGCATTCGGATTGGCAATGACTACGCCACCGTTCGGTCCGTAATAATCTTCCTTGCGAATGCGGAAATCCTCTCCAAGCGAGATTCTTTTATACGGAACCCGGAAAAGTTCTGCCCACACATCATAGAACGAATATGTAATATCCGGAAACAGAACCGGTTCGTCGGAATCAAACATACTCATAAATGCAGTTGCAAGTACATCATCTGATCCGACACCTACAAAGATTTCTTCTTCCTTGCGTCCGTAAAACTCTGCCAGTGCCTTTACAATCGGAAGGGCCTGTGTGTTCGGATACAGGCGGAGCGGATCTGTCTTGTATGCCTCCACCGCCTTCTGCACGCCGGGTGCCGGCGGATACGGGTTCTCGTTGGTATTTAACTTAATTATAGACGGGTCATCCGGCTGTTCCCCCGGAACATACGGAGCTATTTTTCTTAATTTATCCTGCCAGTTTGCCATTATTGTACCTTCTGTTTTCTCAAAATTTCTTTGTTGCTCAATTATTTATATTCCGCAATCAGCTTCTCAAAACTCGGAAGCGAACGCTCAATCATCGCATAATCGACACAGTATGCAATACGGATATAGCCTGCACAGCCAAACGCGCTGCCCGGCACAAGCAGAAGGTTGTATTTTTTCGCAGCTTCCGCAAATGCTTTGTCATCTCCGCCCGGAGCTTTTACGAAGAGGTAAAATGCACCCTGCGGCTTCACGCACTCATAGCCGTACGCAATCAGGCTGTTATAAAGTAACTCACGGTTGCGGTTATAGATTTCCAGTTCCACTTTGGAATCAAGGCAACGTGCAACGACGCGCTGCATCAATGACGGTGCATTCACATAACCCAGAATTCGGTTTGCAACTGCGGCTGCGCCGATCACATCCTCTGCATAATCCAACTCATCCGGAATCACCAGATAACCGATACGCTCACCCGGAAGTGACAGGGATTTACTGAACGAATAACATACGATGGTATTGTTGTAATACTTCGTAAGATACGGTACTTCAACTCCGTCATATGCCAGTTCACGGTACGGTTCGTCTGCAATGAGATAAATCGTATTACCGTATTCTTTCTGCTTCTTCTCCATAATTCCGGCAAGCTTCTTGATTGTCTCTTCGGAATATACTACGCCGGTCGGATTGTTCGGTGTATTTACAATAACCGCTTTGGTCTTTTCGGTTATCATCTGCTCGAATTCAATCAGATTCGGTTGGAAAGTCTCGGTGTTCGGACTAACCGCGCGAAGCACACCGTCAAAATTCGTTACATAGTTCTTATATTCACCGAAATACGGAGCAAAGGTCAGCACCTCGTCCTGCGGATTCAGCAATGCACGGAACACGACATTCATGCCGCCTGCCGCGCCGACACACATCATAATATTTTTGGCGCCAAACTTGGTTCCATGGGTTTTATTCAGGAAATCTGCAACTGCCTGACGACAATCTTCGTAACCGGCATTGCTCATATATCCGTGAACTAAGGTCGGAGCTTCACTGTCGATAATCTCCTTAATTGCCTCTTCAATCTCCTTCGGCGGTGCCACGCTCGGATTACCAAGACTGTAATCATAGACGTTCTCGGCACCGTAAATGCCGGCAAGGCGCTTGCCTTCTTCAAACATTGCACGGATCACTGAACTTCCCTGCACCAATGCTACCATTCTGTCTGCTATCATATTTTGTAACCATGCCTTTCTGTCATAATTCCCGTCCACAGCGGCTGCAGCGCTCTTTTCCCTCAAAAGTCACATACCCGCAATCCGGACAGACGATGCGCTCCGGAAAAATGTCACGTTCCAGTACCGGATACTCTCCGTTCTCATCGCAAACATCCTCACCCTCATCATCCGTTTCCTGTTCTACAAGGCCAAGTGCGGCACGCTCAGCAGCAATTCGCTTGCGTTCCCGCTCTTTTTCCCACTCCAGCTCGGATATATTGATTTTCTTCTTCGGAAGCAACTTTGTAAACCAAGCCATAAGAACTCCTTACCACGGTTTTTACGCACATCTGTATTCAAATAAGTATATCAAATTCATAGAATTTGTCAATTATTACGTAGCGAATCCAATGCCCCGTATACATCCAGATACCCCCATCCGTTTTCACGATTCGGATAAGTTCCAATCGGGGTGCGACGCGCACCTGCAATCAAGAGATTCCGCAGTTCGATTCCATTCAGATAAAGTCTGCGTCCGCGAACCAATGCATATTCCATAATGAGTGCCGCAGCGCCGGCAGTGGCTGCAGCGGCGACACTGGTACCGGTACGTGTTGTATAGCCTCCACCGACACGCGGACCAATAATATCAACACTGGGAGCCGAAATATCCGGCTTCACTCTCCGGTCTCTGGTGTATCCTCTGCCGGACGCGATGTATGTTCCGCCTGTCCGGTAATCATATCCGGCCACTGTCACAGAATACCGATTGTTTGCCGGGTCTACTAATGTCGTATCAGGGTCCGGAACAAGAAAATATGTCTCATCCTGTAAAAACGTACGCAAAGGAAGCCATGCATGAAACACGGTCGAATATTCCGACTCATAAAACACCCGGATTGTCCATATTCCCCCCACCGGCCGGCAAAACTGCAACAAGATTAGTTGTGCACCGGAGCGTTGTTCAATCTGCTCATATGTTACAGTAATTTCTGTGTTTTCAAAATTGAAGTCTACAGAAGTAGAGCCCTGTACTATTGCGGGTATCCGTGAACTGTACTCACCGCCCGGTGAAAATACGCCTACCGAAAACAAGCCCGGAGTTTCACCCCAGATTGCCACAGTAATTCCGCTCTCTCCCTCTGCTATACGAAGTTGGACATCCTCATACCCCATGAGTTGTGCTTCATTCGTGATACCGGTCACCGGATTGCGTCCAAACAACCCTCCCTGATAATGTGCCGCAGCATTTCCCTGATTCCCTCCTGCCACGATGGAACAAAAACCGACTTGCGAACTTATTTCGTCTAACATTCTGCTAATTAAATCCGTACCGTCGTGTGATTGTATATTGGAACCGACCCCAATACAGATTACCATAGGTTTTCCTTCTCGTCCGGCGACCTCACGCAGATAACGGATTCCCAATGCAATATCATTTTCCTGATAACACAAGCGGTCTTCCGCAATACAATAATATTCTTTCAGATACCGTTTGGCAGGTTTTAGCTTCACCATTACAATTTCAGCAAGCGGAGCATAGCCCGTAAAATCTTCCATTAATTCTTCTCTTCCACAAGCAATTCCGGCTAAGAACGTACCATGCCCGTCTACATCAGTAGTATTTACTGTTTCCAAGGGATTTTCGCTTATTAAAGCCTGATTTAATAATTCTCTATTGTATTCGCTTCCATAACCAAATCCTGTCGGTTTTGGTCCGTTTTCCTGTGTCTGATCCCAAATTGCTACGATTTTTGAACTTCCGTCCTCATATCGAAACGCCGGATGCGTATAATCAATCCCGGTATCGACAAAACCAACCAAAACTCCTTGTCCCAGTAGTCCAAGTTCGCTCTGTCGTCTGACCTGTCCGATTCCGGAACGTTCTGCGCTTGCCGCATCCAACAACCCGTATAATTTAGGTATGGAACTAAAATCCGTTTCCCTCTGACGATAAAAATTCAGCTCATCAATGGGATAATATACCACTGCAAAGCTGTTATTTATGATCTGATAGCACTCTGTGTTCGTTTTTTTCACTAAATTATCGATATTTCCATCGAATTGGGCAAAAAAATCGACGACATTTTCCGATACAATATTGTTTTCACAAGAATTCTCTGCCATATTCGGTCACCCGGGCTTTTTCTATAGCTTATGATACGTTTTTTCATTCTGCCACACAAAAAACGGCTACCGCTTATGCGATAGCCGTTGTACTGCATTCTATGTACTATATTTCAAACAAATCAAACAAAGTCTCATTGAACCAACCATAGCCCAAATCAAAATCCGGAATTACATCATAGCTCATCAGCATGCCGATCGTAAGCCAGATCAGAATGAATAAGAGCAGCAAAATCGGAAACCACAGCCAAAGATGAGACTTTCTCTTTGCCTTTTCAGTTTCCTGTACCATCTTATCCAGGTCAAAATCCAGTTCCGGAAGCGGTTCTGTCTCCATAGGACGCTGTACAAGTTCTTTCACTTCCGTCACCACAAGATCTTCGCCAACAACTTCCTCTGCCGGCGCAGTTTCCGGTTCAACTTCCGGTTCCGTTATCACTTCTTCTGCTGCTTCCACTTTCGTGTTTGCAGCTTCCACTGCTTCTGCTTCGGCTTCCACTACGACTTCTTCCACTGCTTCCGCAAGTTCTTCTGCCTGCAGTGCTTCCGGTTCCGCTTCCATGATTTCTTCTGTTTGCTTAACTTCCGGCTCTGGTACAACAGTTTCCTCTGGCGTAACTTCCGGTTCCGATGCCACTTCTTTCGGCTGTGGCGCCGTCACGTTAACCACCACTACTACCGGCTTTATCTGCGCAGGTTCCATCTGAAACTCCTGTTGCAGGATTCGACGGATTTCCATCCGAAGCTCGGGATTCATCTCCATTTCGGAGTTTTCCGTATAAACCTGTACTTCTCCGTTTGAGATTACCTGAACAGCATCCTCTGCTTTAATTTCCGTAACTTCAAGATTCTGCAGTTCGGCAGAGACTTTCTCTTTTTCTGATACGTTCTCTTCACCGATTGCTTCCGGTTGTTCTTTCTTGGGATTCTCCCGTAAGTTCCGGTATCCGTTCAGATGCAACGGAACCAGAATCTTTTTAATTTCTTCATTGATAATCGGAATCGCACATGCATCCAGTTCATAACTCGTTGCATTCACGCCTTGTAGCTGAATCGCCTGGTACACCTTTGCCAAAATCTCTGTACAATACTGCTCAACACGTTCTTCCGGAATCTCGCCGCGACGAAGCTGGCGTTTTAACTCCGTATAATATCGGTCAAACACCAACTGTGTCATTTCCATAATCTCATCGTTTGTAACAATTGACATTTCTGACATATTCGTCACCGTGCCTTTCTATTCCCATCCTTTGTTGTTTTCCGCAATCATACAATCCGGTAATTTACCACCAGATCAATCAACATCGTCACGATTTTCTCCATAGACTGGATTGAAATGTACTCATATTTTCCATGGAAGTTTGCGCCGCCGGTGCAAAGATTCGGACAGGGCAATCCCATATAGGAAAGTCTTGCACCATCCGTACCGCCACGAATCGGTACAATCTTCGGTACAATACCGTTTGCTTCCATCGCGCGCACGGCATTCTTAATCAGATGCTCATGCGGAACAATCATTTCTTTCATGTTATAGTAAGAATCACGAATCTCACACACCACAGTTCCTTCGCCGTATACTTCATTCAGATACGCTGCAGCCCGGGCAAAGGTCCGTTTCTTTTCTTCAAACTTTGCCTTGTCATGGTCACGGATAATATAGTGGAGCTGCGCATGTTCCACGCCGCCCTCCATCCGGCTCAGATGGAAAAATCCATCATATCCGTCCGTGTATTCCGGTTTTTGTTCCTTCGGAAGTAGGGATTCAAACTCCATACCTACCATAAGCGCATTAATCATCTTATTCTTGGCGGTTCCCGGATGTACGCTGACACCGTTGATTTGAAGATTCCCGCTTGCGGCATTGAAATTCTCGTACTCGATTTCACCAATCTCGCCGCCATCGATTGTATAAGCAAAATCAGCACCAAAACCCTCAACATCAAAAAAATCTACGCCTCTTCCGACTTCTTCATCCGGAGTAAACCCGATGCGGATTTTCCCATGCGGAATCTCGGGATGCTGCAGCAGATACTCTGCAACCGCCATAATCTCTGCCACCCCTGCCTTATCGTCAGCACCTAACAAGGTTGTGCCATCGGTAACAATCAGGTCGTCTCCAACATAATGCAGCAGTTCCGGAAACTGTTCCGGTCCCATCGCAATCTGCAGTACTTCATTCAGGCAGATGCTCTTGCCATCATAGTTCTTGATAATTTGAGGTTTTACCCCTGCACCGGTCACTGCTTCTGAAGTGTCTACGTGCGCAATCAATCCCAATACCGGTCGTTCCTCTGCTACCGTTGCCGGAATCGTTGCATACACATAACAATGATCAGCAAGCACTACATCCTCTGCACCGATTTCTTTTAATTCTTCCACGAGCAGTCGGGCAAGATTCCACTGTACTTCCGTACTCGGTACCGATTCTTGCTCATCTTTTGATTCTGTATCAATCTGTACATAGCGTAAAAAACGTTCTGTAACCGACATATTGCCTCCTATTACTTGATCGATAATAACTCTGTAAACGCAACATCATCCAACTGTTCCATGATTTGCTGACGCATCGATGATACAGCAAACGGTTTCACAATCTGTTCTTCCGGTTTCCGTTCAGTCTCTTCTGTCATCAGCCCCGTATCACGGAGCAGCTCCTGTCCCTCATTACTGCTTACTGCTACCAGGCACGGTATACAATCTGCATGTAATGCCGCTTCTTCCGGCATTGCTGTCACCGCAAGATCAACTGCCGTACTCCACTTTTCCGTATAAATACACTGATAACAGGAAGGTCTGCTGAGCTTACCTGCCCGGTACGCCCGATAAAACGCATCCTGTGTTTCAGAGCACAACACAACCTCTTCATTTTGGAATCTCGCATAAAAATGTGCCTGCTTCCATCCATGAATCCGATTTGCAAAACTCAATTCACAAAGCTCAGAACCATATTGCTGTTCGAGATAATTCACATATCGTTGAAGCAATTGTTCGGAAATCATACCCTGACACCCAAAAGCCAGCGTAATCAGATGTTCATCCGATATCTGCATTCGTACTGCCGTAATCTCACAGACAGCGCCGACAAACAGCACCTTCTTTGCTTCCTGCAAGGCTGTTTTACATTGAGCCACTGCAGTCTGAACATTCACTTCCACCGGACAACCCGCATATAACAGCAATAATTCTTCTTTGGTACGCAGAATCCGGTAAGCTGCCGTCTTTCCGGTCATCACTTTTGCAACAACGACACCACCCTGCTCCAGAACCGTCTCGCAGAACACCTGTAATTCGCTTCCGTAAAAACGGTTCTTTGCCGGGTCATCCATCTGCATTTCCGTCTGATAACAATTCAGATGATTGTAAGAATCCAAGTACTTCTGACGTGACAGACACTTCTCTTTTCCGTCACCAGCGCAGTGATTCTTCATCACCGGATACAGAAATCCTTCTTTGTCAGTACAAAGCCCCTCCACATCCTGTGCTGTCATACCAAGACAAGCACCGCAACCATAGCATGCAGCAGGATTTCCTGTCATCTGATAGCTCTTTTCATATCGGTCGCCCCATTCCCGCACATAGTCATCCTTAAGGGCTTCCTGCAAAAACACTTTTGATTCTTCGGCATAACCGGCTTTCAGCCGCTCCAGTTTCTCATAATCAATCCGAAGCGCATCCGGATTATCCGGAAGCATCGAAGGATCGTCCATCAGATGGTCTGCAATCTCCAGACGTCCCAATAACTTCACCATACGTTCCGGATTCCGAATCGACGGAATCGTAATAAATGTCTTGTGATAAATCATGGAAAATACAGTTGCATGAAACGAATTCGTTACAACATACTCTGCATTTGCCACTACATCCAAAAACTCACACGGTCCGATATCCGATGCATCTTTCAGATAATTGGAGTATTCAAACGGATCTCTGCGATTTGTTACTACCGGCAACCCGGTGCGTCGTGAAAGTTCCTCTGCGATTGCACAAAGCCGGTCATCCATACGCTTTACATGCACGTTATGCACATAGATATATGGTCTTTCACAAGGATATGATTTTCGGATGGTATCAAATTTTTCACGCGTGACCAGAAACGTCGGATCAGCAGTGACTGCCACGTTACAATCCGTCAATTCCGCAATTTCTTCTGCAACATTCTCCTCACGCACGGAAACAAAATCAAATTTTGCCAAACTGCGTTCAAATACAATTCTTCCCTGATCCGTCAGCGGAGTGTCTCCGCGGCTTGCTGCATAAGAGATTCTTCTTGCCTTTTCCGGTCCAAACTCCAGCAGATATGCCCGGTTTATACCTCGGGTAAATCCGGTATTCCATACCTGATCACTGCCTACGATCATCGCATCATAATCAAATTCTGCATTTTTTAGTTCCGGATAAGAGCCATATGCCTTTGTCGTATGCAACTGATTGGCAATAAAATCTTCAAAGCGCTGAAATGCACGTATTTTTTCCGGATTTTCTTTTTTCACAAGCTTGTATTGCTTCTGCTGATGCTTCTGATTTTTCTTTTCATCGTGATATGGTTTCTCCGGTTCAAACAGACGATAAACGTTATCAATTGCCGGCAGGCGGTAATTGATAATTTCTACCTCGTGTCCATTTGTACCAAGGTATTCCTGCAGTGCCCATGCCTGCAGAACTGCCCCATAATTATGTGCACTATTAAAAGTTATAATACCGACTTTCATTCATCCACTCCTTCGAATGCATCAAAGAACGAAATCCTCTTATGTTTCAAACTTTCACACTGTATCACACGATCTAAGCGCGCACCGCCAAAATGCTTTTTGAACTCGCGTTGGTCAAATCGCTGTTTGTATTTTCTTACAAAACGATTCTGCAATATTGCCCGGAGCTTCCCGCCACACATACCGCTTCGGTTATATAAGAAACTACATAACATCTCTAACCAGGTTGGCGCGACATCACTGCTGACCGGCAGGAACCCAACCCCTTCCGGAACTGCGCCAAGGCTCAACGGAGCATGCTTCACCGCATTTTCCAAGAACGAATAGTAGAGATTGTACTGTTCTGCGTCCGCCTGCCCGAACTGTTCCTGTACAGACTTTGGAAGTCCGTTGTCCAGTGACTCAGCACAAAAAACAAGCATATTTTTCTTTCCGTTCAATGCCAGTTTTTCCTCCTTGCAGCACCCTTCTCCCTTTATGACATGGCGACAGATGCGGGCAGCTGCATCGGGGGCATCATATGTGCAACAATACTTTCGAAATTCCGTATCATCATAATTCTTCGGTGTCGTAAGCTCACGGTATAAATCTTCCGTTGTTTTTACTACCGGGAAACACATTTCTTCCGGCAAGGTATATAATCCGCGTTCCTTTAAATACTGAGCTTCGTCATAAGGGAACAGGACAATCTTCTTGCCTGTGTTAGCAAAATCGTAGAACACACTGGAATAATCCGTAACCAGTACATCCGACATATTCAAAAACTCATACGTATCATATTCCGTCGGATACGGCAAAATATGTTTATACCCGCTAAAATCCATCGCTTTATTTACAAACGGATGCAGCTTTACAAACAAAACCTCATCGTCCTGCAGCAGATAGTCCAACGGTCGCAGATAATATTCCATCATCAGAATCAACTGATTGGAAGTTTTCTTCGTTAAGGTTCCCCGCCAGGTTGGCATATAAAGTGCCACTAATTTATTTTCTAAGCCAAGCTCGCTACGGATCCGTTTCCCGTACTTCGGATCAAAGAAACAGGAATTTCTCGGATACCCCTCGTTCAGAATCGTTCCCTGATACAGATTCGTCAGCAGATAGCTGCTGACCATCTTTTCCTTCATATATTCATTCGGATAAATCAGATAATCCGCGTACAACAGATTGCGTTGCACATTGCCCATGGCATAGATGCGGTCTTTTACATCCACTCCCATATACTTCAACGGAGTTCCATGCCATGTATTGGTTATCACCTGTCCGTCGCGTTTCACAAAACTGCGTAAAAAAGAAGTATCTGTGAACAAATATTTTGCAGTAGCCAACACTTTATAATATTGTCTTGACTTGAACTGTATCGGTTTGATTCCACCGATTCCATATCTCTCCAACAAACCAAAAATAACGTCTCGTTTCTTCTCCGTGTACACAAGATAAATTACATAATCAGCATACTCCGGTTTTGCCAATTCGCAAAGAATGGCAAACATATTTCCTGCAAGATCCCCACCACTCTTAGATTCAACCATGATGTGCTTTTCTTGCAACGGCGCGTGATAATATTTTCTGTAGTATCTTGAATTATGCGACAAGTCCGACAACATGCCGGTCATTTGCTTCAGATTCATCTTCATCATCCAATCATTTTACTGTCAGTTGTTAACCGAAATCTTCGGAGTCTGTTCCCGGGGCGTTCCCGTTAGTGCCGGCTTGTCAACACTGACACCTCTCAAATCAATGACCGGCGCACCCTTTTTGTTGATATAATCTCCGGTAATCGTTACTCTTCCGATACTGTCGTCTTTTGGAATCTCATACATGATATCCAGCATAAATTCCTCAATGATAGAGCGTAATGCTCTGGCCCCGGTCTTCTTTTCCAATGCTTTCTCTGCAATTGCATTAAGAGCAGACTCGTCAAATACCAAATCCACTTCATCCATACCGAGCAGTTTTTTGTACTGCTTCAGGATTGCGTTCTTCGGCTCTGTCAGGATACGGATATACATCTCTTTTGTCAGGTGCTGCAATGCATATACCACCGGAAGACGTCCGAGGAACTCCGGTATCATACCGTATTCCCTTAAATCATCCGTTGTTACCTTCTGCAGAATATCCGGATCATTATCATACTTATCCTTCAAATCGGCATCAAAGCCCATCGAGCTCTTCTTATTCAGACGGGTCTTGATAATCTCATCCAGATCCGGGAATGCACCACCACAGATAAAGAGAATGTTTGTCGTATTCATCGTCGTAAGCGGCACCATGGCGTTCTTGCTGGTTGCCCCAACCGGTACCTCTACTTCACTGCCTTCCAAAAGCTTCAGTAGTCCCTGTTGTACCGACTCACCACTGACATCCCGGCTGTTCGTATTGCGCTTCTTGGCGATCTTATCAATCTCATCAATAAACACGATACCGTGCTCTGCACGCTCCACATCATTATCTGCTGCCATGAGAAGCTTGGATAATACACTCTCTACGTCATCACCTATATAACCGGCCTCCGTTAATGAAGTAGCATCGGTAATTGCAAGCGGAACATTGAGTATTTTCGCCAATGTTTTCACCAGATACGTCTTGCCGCAACCGGTCGGACCCACCATAAGCATATTGGACTTCTCAATCTCAACATCATCATCCTTATTCGGATCAGCCACACGCTTATAGTGATTGTAAACAGCTACCGAGATTACCTTCTTCGCATGATCCTGCCCAATAACAAAATCATCGAGGCATGCCTTAATCACATGCGGCGGCGGAAGTTCACCGATCTTAAGTTCCGGATACGCTTTCTCCTGTTCTTCTTCCTTCGGTTGTTTTTTCTTCAGTTTCTGTCGTTCCGGCACTTCCTGCATATTGGCAAATCCCATAAACGCAGGATTCATATGATTCATAATGTCACCGTACGGCATACCACTGTTATTAATCGTATCAAATGTTTTCTGCATACATTCCTGACAGATGCAGATATTGTTCGGAATCCGCATCAGCTTACCGGTCACACTTTCCGGTCTGCGGCACATATAACAGACTTCTTCGTATTGTTTTTCTTTCTCGTCCAAAATTATCCTCCTGAAGTCCAAATACAACTTCTATGGTTCTGTATCATATATTTACTTGATTCGTGTATTTCTCAGACATTGAAATAACTTCCCCCGACAAATTCACGAAGCAGAGAGTTTTTCGGCACATTTTCACTGCTGACTCCAAGGAAATAGTCCAAAAACTTCAACAAGCGTTTTGCTTCTGTATACTCCGGACAATCCTCCGGAATTCCGAACAGCAACGGTTCCGCATATTGCTTTAACACCGGCAATTCATAAATCATCGCTGAATTGAACATCACATCTGCCGACTCCTGATATGGGAAGATATTCTCTTCCTCCCCTCTTCTTACCGACGGCCACATCGCAATGGTACTTCTCGGGTCCGTACCACGGGTACGCGCATCTCTTACCATACGACGGAGCAATCTTCCGTCTGTCGTCGGAATCCGGTTGTGATTATCAATATTCAACTGTGACAGTGCGCTGATATAAATCTTGAATTTACTCTCCTGTGGAAGAGTATAAGACAACTTATCGTTTAAACAGTGAATTCCTTCAATTACCAGTACATCGTCCGGTCCGAGTTGTTTGAAATTCCCCTTGTATTCGCGCTTGCCTAACTTAAAGTTAAAGGTCGGAATTTCAACCCGCTCCCCATTCAGCAAACGGGTCATATCCTGATTGAACTGTTCAATATCCAATGCATCAATGGACTCAAAATTATATTTTCCGTCTTCATCCAACGGCGTATCTTCACGATTCACAAAATAATCGTCCACTGCAATCGGATGCGGCTTTATACCAAGCGTCCTTAACTGTATGGATAAACGGTGAGAAAAAGTAGTCTTACCGGAGGAAGATGGTCCGGCAATCATAATAAATTTCTTATTACCGGAAAATACAATCTGCTCTGCAATCTCGCCGATGCGCTTTTCCAGCAACGCTTCCTGAATCAGCATAATATCATTGATATTACCCTGTGTAATCTGTTCATTCAGATCCGCTACCGTAGCAATTCCCATCATCTGCCCCCACTGATTGGATTTGTTCAGCGTGGCAAACAACTTCGGCTGCGGTACAAATGGTGCAATGACACCCGGTGTCGTCCGGTCAGGCATCTGCAGAATAAATCCGTTCTCATACAGATTCAGATCAAAATACTTCAAAATACCGGAACTTTGCGGCATATATCCGTAATAGTAATCCGTATAGCCATCAAAATTATATACATTGGTCCGTGACGAACGGCGTACCCGCAATAATTTTACCTTATCCTCCATACCGGCTTTTGCAAACAACTCTCTTGCCTCCGGCGTCGGCATACTCTTCTTGGTAAATGGCACATCCTCTGCCACCAGACTGCGCATCTGTGACTTTACATTTTCAATCAATTGTTCGCTCAACAGGGTTGCAGGATGCAGTTCACAATACAGTGCACCACGGATGGAGTGTTCTACATTCACTGAGTATTCTTCTTTTCCGTCCAGCACCAACTCAAATGCTTTTAGCATCAGAAGAACCATACCGCGACGATACGTCCGATATCCGTCACTGTCTGCTACCGTTAAAAACTTTACGGCACAATTCTCATATACTTTCTTACTCAGTTCTCTCAAACTTCCGTCTTGTGACGCTAAAATAATATCCGCATTATAATCTTTCTGATAGTCGCGGCTGATCTCATATAGACTGGTGCCTCTCGGATATGCTTTTCCTGTTCCGTTTACCGATACTGTAACAATCTCCATAACGTTCCACATCCTTTCTCTGCCCGCATCACCCTATGCGGACAGCACTCCTGCCCCTCAACGCTATAACCTATGCATAAAAGGAAAGCGCATTCTCGATTACCTTCATTTCCTGTAAAAATCCCGGCAAACGACCTTGGGCACTTTCCGTATTGTTACTTTCCAAAGACTCTTTTACTAACAATGCCTTCCGATATTCATTTTTCAAAAAATCAAATAATACCGGATTCTTTTCTTGTAATAGATATCTGCCAAATTCGTACTCTTCCTCTGAGAACGGTATCTCTGCTGTTTTTTCTTCCTGCAGCAGTACGTTACGCTCCGACAGATTCCGATTGACTGCATGGATGCTGTTATAGAACTTTCCGTCCTCCACACAACATCTCTCTTCTGCAATATAAAAATCATGTTCCAGCAAGAACCGTCGTACTGCCCCCCGCTCAGACTGTGGTTGCAACACCAGATCACCGGCCAGCCGGATACGGTCTAATCCTTCCGACAAAATATGTACGGTAAGCCCGCCGCCCATGCCTGCGATCAGAATCACTTCTGCTTCCGACGGACGAATATTCATCAATCCGTCGGACAGACGTGTCTCTATCTTATCTTCACAATGAAAATACGCTATATTCGCGTCGGCATGCGACAACGGCCCCGGACGCAAATCCGTTGCAATCACACGGGGCGCAATCCCGTTTTTCACAAGCCAGATCGCAACTCTCGCATGATCACAGCCAACATCGGCAACTACCTTGCCGGTCGGTATCATACCGATACTCATCATCAAACGCTCTGATAAAACCATGTTTACTCCAAAAAGTCTCTCAGCTTACGGCTTCTGCTCGGATGTCTGAGTTTACGAAGTGCCTTTGCCTCAATCTGACGGATACGTTCACGGGTAACGTTAAACTCCTTACCTACTTCTTCCAAAGTTCTCTGTCTTCCGACATCAAGGCCGAGGCGAAGGCGAAGTACCTTCTTCTCACGCTCGGTCAACGTTTCCAGTACCTCTGCCAATTGCTCCTTCAACAGGGCAAATGCCGCAGCTTCTGCCGGTGCCGGAACATTGTCATCCTGAATAAAGTCACCAAGATGGCTGTCTTCCTCTTCACCGATTGGTGTCTCCAAGGATACCGGTTCCTGTGAAATCTTCTGGATTTCACGAACTCGTTCTACCGGAAGTCCCATCTCTTTTGCAATCTCTTCCGGATACGGCTCGCGTCCGAGCTCCTGTAACATCTGACGCTGTACACGGATGAGCTTATTGATCGTCTCTACCATATGCACCGGGATACGAATCGTTCTTGCCTGATCAGCAATCGCACGGGTAATTGCCTGACGAATCCACCAGGTTGCATAGGTACTGAACTTATATCCCTTACGGTAATCAAACTTATCAACTGCCTTAATCAGACCGAGGTTACCTTCCTGAATCAAATCAAGGAACTGCATGCCACGGCCTACATAACGCTTTGCAATGCTGACTACCAGACGCAGATTGGCTTCCGACAGACGCTTCTTTGCTTCACGGTCGCCGGCTTCCATACGCTGTGCAAGTTCGATTTCCTCTTCTGCAGACAAAAGCGGAACTTTACCGATTTCTTTCAGGTACATGCGGACCGGATCTTCCAGGCTCACACCTTCCGGTACGGATAAATCAATCTTGGATAAATCTTCTTCCTCTACTTCTTCTAAACTGATATCATCCGGTTCCGGTCCTTCCAGATCCGGGATACGAAGCACATCTACGTTGTGGGATTCCAGATATTCATACACCATATCAAACTGGTCGGAATCCAGCTCACAGTCTACAAAGAAATCATTGATTTCCTGGTATTCAAGTACGTTTTTCTTCTTTTTTGCATACACCAGCAGTTCTTTCAATTTATCGTGAAATTTCTGTCTGTTGTCTTCCATGTGGAGTACCCCCTCTTATGTTGTTATTGTTGCCTTCCATTCAGTGAAATATGCAGTTTTTGTAAGTTCATGGTTTCTTTGACAATATTCTGATACGTCGCAATATCGTTCTGCTCGATGGCCTCTTTTCCTCTTACATCCAGGAAATGTTTCATAATGCGTTTGACCGTATCGGAAAATGTCCGTTCGCGTTCCGTGTCTGTCATATCTTCCCGGAGCGCTGCAGAGAACAGCCCGGCAACTTCCGCCTGTTCTTCTGTGCTGTCGTAGTACCCGATGATGCGGGCCGGTGATACTTTCCCTTCGGATTCGTATTGCTCATACATCATCTTCGCTACGGTGTGATATGGTTCGTCGCAAAAATGTTCCAGTGACAAATATGACCGGATACTTTGCAACAATTTCAGATCCTCTGCAGCCCAGGTCAACAACATCTTCTGTGCCTGCACCACAGCTGTATCTGAGGTTTTTCGGATGCGGTTTTGTTCCTTCTCGCGCTCTGCCGTAATCTCCGCTACCTGCGTATTTACCAGTTTCGCTCCTGTGCGATTTACCAGTTTTCTTAAGTTTTCCAGGCCGATATGGTAGATTGCGTCCACCGCTTCCATGTAATTATTTCGTTCAATCTCCTCTGAAAATGCAGTCAACCGAGTGGCCACTTCCCGATAGAACCTCGTTTTCTGTTCCGGGTCCTTCATATCGTAATTCTTTTCCATCGTTGCGATTTCAAAGAAGAATGAGCTTTTGGCTTCATCAATCCGACGCTGGTATTCGTCGGTTCCGAGTGCCCGGATAAACTCGTCCGGGTCTTTGTACGGTTTCATGTCCAGTACTTTTACTGTAATTCCCGCATCCTGCAGAATCGGAATCGCCCGAAGTGCTGCTTTTGTTCCGGCACCATCACTATCGTAAGTAATGATGACCTCCGTTGTATATCTCGACAGCAACTTGGCATGCAATCCTGTAAATGCAGTTCCGAGCGATGCCACTGCATTGGTAAATCCCGCCTGATGCAGTGCAATTACATCCATATATCCTTCGCAGAGCAACATGTAGTTTTTCCGCGATTTCTTTGCGTAATTCAACCCATATAAGTTCCGGCTCTTATCGAACAGTTTCGTCTCCGGAGAGTTGAGATACTTTGGCTCTCCGTCCCCCATAACACGTCCGCCGAATGCAATCACTTTATTGTTCACATCCATAATCGGGAACATGACACGGTTCCAGAACTTATCACTGCCACCCCGCCGTTCATCAAAGCTAATCAGTCCGGAGCCTTTTAGCAACTCATCCGAATATCCCTTTTTCTTGAGATATTGATACAAATCGTTGCTGAACTTGTCCGAATAGCCAAGTCCGAAACTCTTAATCGTCTCTTCCGTAAGTCCGCGCTTTACCAGATATTCTTTTGCCCGGCTTCCGTTCTGTGTGTTCAGAAGATAGTGAAAATACTGTGCTGCAACCTTATTCACTTCATAGAGTTTATTCTTCTCATCGGCCGCACGTTTTGCTTCTTCGTTGTACGTGTCTTCCGGAAGTTCAATTCCGGCTCTCCCTGCAAGTTCACGCAATGCTTCCACAAAACTCAGACTCTCATATTCCTGCAGGAACGTGAATACGTTGCCGCCCTTTCCACAACCGAAACAATAGTACATCTGCTTGGATGCGCTCACGGAAAAAGATGGCGTCTTCTCTCCGTGGAACGGACAGAGCCCCATGTGGTTTGACCCCTTTTTCTGCAGTTTTACATAGCCGCCGATGACGTCCACGATATTATTCCGTGAACGTACTTCTTCGACGATATTGTCATCGTATCGCATCGGTTGTCCTTTCATTTACAAATGCGCTACAATTAAGCACATTTGGATATCACTAAATGACTGACCAGGTAGTGGGGACCATTGCCTCATGATATTTCAAAATCGCATAACTATCTGTCATTCCGGCAATATAGTCACATACAACCCGTTCCTGAGATTCATTTTTTACATAATGCAAAGCACGGAATTCTTCCGGCAACAATTCGAAATGCTCATTGTAATACTCATATAACTGCTCGAGCATCTTCTCCGCCTTCTTTTCCTGACCCTTTGCAATCGGATTCGTATACACAGACTCAAACATGTGCTTACGCAAGCCCATCATCGCTGCCTCTACTTCTTCCGACATCAATATATCGTCCTTACCCTCACTGTGCTGGATAATATCATGCACAATCGTATTCAGGCGTTCTGCCAGACTATGTCCTAAAACAGAAGTAAACTTTTCCGGAATCGTCTCTTCACTAATGATATGTCCACGGATGGCATCATCAATATCATGATTCACGTAAGCAATCTTATCTGCCAGACGTACCACCCTGCCTTCCAGCGTCATCGGGCGCCCTGAGGTCTGGTGATTGCGGATACCGTCACGAACTTCCTTGGTCAGATTCAATCCTCTGCCCTGTTTCTCTAATATTTCAACGACTCTGACACCCTGTTCGTGATGAGAAAATCCTCCCGGACAAATACGGTTTAACGCACGTTCACCCGCATGTCCAAACGGAGTATGACCAAGATCATGACCAAGTGCAATTGCTTCCGTCAGATCTTCATTCAACATCAAGGTTTTGGCAATCGTTCTTGCAATCTGCGACACTTCCAGAGTATGTGTCAGACGGGTACGGTAGTGGTCTCCCTCCGGTGCAAGAAAGACCTGCGTCTTTCCTTTGAGTCTTCGGAATGCTTTGGAATGCACAATACGGTCACGGTCTCTCTGGTACGCCGGCCGGATATCACAAGGTGCTTCCGGATTGTCCCTGCCGAGTGACGAATCGCTGAAGGCAGCATACGGAGAAAGCAAAACATATTCTCTTTTTTCCTGTTTTTCGCGTGTCGTCATATTCGGTTTGGAAATCGCTCCACTTTCCTGTATGGAACTCATAGTTTTACACCTCCCACGAATCTATCCCCTTTGCGGATGTCTATTTTAAAGCATAATTAGCCACTATTCCAATATTCTATTATCCTAAAACTTTCTATAGATGTCAAGTAAAAAGAGCCTTTGAAAAGGCTCTTTTTCAGAATCTTGTATTTATTCAGCAAGTACCTGCGCACGCGCCAACGCGGCATCAATATTTGCACAGAAATTTTCTTCTCCGATTGTCTTATCCAGTCCTGCTTTCTTCATGACTGCAAGCGGCTGTTCACAAACATGGGAGAGAATCAGGGTTACGTTATGCTTTGCGCACTGCTGTTGCACACTCTCGATAGCACGAAGTCCCGACACATCCATCGCCGGTACATTTCGCATTCGCAGTATCAATACCTCTGCATCTTTCGCCATCGGGAAGTTCATGAACTTCTCTGCTGCGCCGAAAAACATCGGTCCGTCAATCTCATATACGAGAGTATGCTTCGGAATCTCTTTCAGGATAATATCTGCCTGATTCTCCAGCGCCGGGTCATGGGCATCCTTCCAAACATGTACCTGCGCCACATCTGACATACGCTTCATAAAGAGAAGTGCTGCAAGCACCAGACCTACTTCGATAGCAACCACGAGGTCAAACACCACCGTAAGTCCGAACGTAAGTACCAATACCAGGATGTCACTCTTCGGGGAAGTCTTTACAATCGCTACAAACTGTCTCCAGCCGCACATGTTGTATGCTACCATCATCAGGATAGCTGCGATGGTCGGCATCGGAATCAACGCTGCGTACGGCATCAGCACTACCATAACAAGAGCGAGCGTTACCGCATGCACCATACCTGCAATCGGGGTACGGTCGCCGTTCTTGATATTGGCAGCGGTTCTTGCAATCGCTCCGGTAGCCGGAATACCACCGAACAGACCGGAGGCAATATTTCCTGCACCCTGTGCAATGAGTTCGGTGTTGGAGTTGTGACGGCTGTTAATCATACCGTCTGCAACCACGCAGGAAAGCAGGGATTCTACTGCTGCCAGAACTGCAATTGTAAATGCATCCGGCAGTACTTCCTTTACTATACCCATGGAGAAGTTCGGCATCGCGAACTTCGGCAGTCCACCACTGATTTCATATAAAGAACCAATGGTATTTACATTCATATCCAGCAGCTTCACCATTGCTGCACCTACCAGTACAGCAATCAGGGACGCCGGAATCTTTGCTAACTTCTTCGGCCAGAAGATTAAGATGGCAAGACTGACAATGGCCACCACAAACGCCTGCCAGTTGAAGCTGGTAATACATCTGCCCACCTCCATCAGCTTTTCCATCGTCTCTACCGGACTCTCATGGAAGGTAAGTCCCAAGAAATCCTTGAGCTGACCGATGGCAATTGTTACAGCAATACCGGCAGTGAAACCGGTTGTTATCGTATAGGGGATAAAACGAATCAAACTTCCGAAACGCAATACACCCATCAAAATCAACATGCCGCCGGCAAGCACGGTTGCCACGATCAATCCTTCCATGCCACTGCGATATACAATACCTGCAATAATCGTACAGAATGCCGCAGTCGGTCCGGCAATCTGCACCCGGCTGCCGCCGAGGAACGAGATAATAAAACCTGCCACAATTGCAGTATACAGACCATTTTCCGGATTCACGCCGGATGCCAGTGCCAAGGCAATTGATAACGGTAACGCGATGACTGCTACGATAATACCGGCAATCACATCCTTAACCAACTGCTCCTTTGAGTAGTTTTTCATCACCTTGAACAGTTTCGGTTGAAACGTTTTCATTGTTTTCCCATCCTTATGTTTGTTTTCCTATATAAAACACGCGGAAGCCTAACGGCTCCAAAAAACGGAACCCTGTCGGATTCCGTTTGACATTATACTGCTGTATTTCCTACTTTTCCACGTGTTTTTCGCACCTGAAACAAATTTCGTGGTTTTGCCCGATTTTCGGCTTCAAGGCAGGGAATATTGGGCATTTTGCCATGGCTTTCTGCCATGCCGTCTACGAAACAACTTCCACAACATAAAGCTTGTTCCCGCTTACCCGAAACTTCACCTCATGTCCGGCATACTCAAAACCGTAAATACGCTCCGGATCATCCTGATACGACGGACGCGGATCCTGTGCCAGAATCCCGTACAAACCATCCAATTTATCCTTGGGAAACAAAGCCTGTATGCTCTCCGGTATCTCAACCTCTAAGCGGTAACCCTGATTCTGTGCCGTAAACCCTTCCTTTGCCTCCGGGTGCGCATCCGCATAAGGAATGTACGGCTTGATATCGTAGATTGGTGTTCCATCCATCAAATCGGCGCCTCCTACTTCAATTACCGGGCCAAGTTCCCTGTCCTGGCGGATTCCGAGAATCTCGACACAGGAAAGTCCGATTGGGTTCGGACGGAACGGTGACCTTGTTGCAAACACACCCATGCGTGTATTCCCGCCAAGTCGCGGCGGTCGTACCGTCGGAGACCAGTTGTCGCGTTTTGCTTCAGAAAACTCCCAGATGATCCACAGATGCGAAAAACCGTCCAGTCCGCGCAGTGCATCCGGATTCCGGTACTCCGGCTCAAAGACAATCTCAGCGCGCAGTTCACTCACCAGTCCGCTCTGCCGAGGCAGACCAAACTTGGTCGGAAAGTCACTTCGGATATGTGCAATTATTTTCATTTCCTGCGAACTCATAGATAGAATTCTCCTATCCTCTTCCTATCGTCTCTACTATTTCCGTCACTTCCAAAAGTGAATCACAGTGTACATCCGGTACAATCTCAAAATTATCCGGTATTACAGCATTCTTCGAATTGATCCACACACCGGTAATTCCAAGCGCCTGCGGACCACCGACATCCCAGCGGATATTGTCACCAATCATCCAGACTTCATCCGGGGATAACTGCATCTTTTCTAATGCATATGCAAAGATACGCGGATCCGGTTTGCTGTATCCGATTTCCGTATCAATAAAGATAGATTCGAAACGTTCTGTCAGACCGAAACGTTCAATCTTCTCCCGTTGTGTCTTGGCGATTCCGTTGGTCACAACCGCCAGACGCAAACCTAACTCTTGCATCCTGTCCAAAGCCTCAATTGCGCCATCCATCGGTCGGATGCGTTCATTGTGCAGCTTCATATAAAGCGCGGCGTATTCCTCAGCGTGTGCGATTCTTTCCTCAGCAACATATGTCGGATTTGCCTGTCTGCATCCGGTCTCACCGGCAAAATACCCATCCCCTGCATACCGACGCAATGCCTCTGCCACCACTTCACGGCGCGCCAACACGAGATTCTCTCTACCGCGTTTGTGCCGGTCCGGATCGCCCCAGTACCATTTTTTCGTCTCCTGAACGTTTCGGATGATCTCTTCCACGGAAAATTCCGGTTCATACATCTTTACAAACCACTCTGTACTCTCCCGCCATGCAGGCGCAGATGTCAGGTCAAAAGTCGTAAGCGTATCGTCCAAATCAAGAAAAATTGCCTTTGGCATTTTCAGATTTTCTTTTTTTCTATGTATCATACTCTGCTACACCTCATTCTTCCTACACGATATCTTCATTGCATCTGCACTTTTCCGACTTACAAAATCAGTTCCGCTGCAAACACAACAATGCAACACACAATCGATACCGGAAACAGTCCTGCACCGAACCATGCCATCACAATTCCTACCACTGCTGCCAGGATTCCTGCCAGTGGTACCTGTGTTGCTTCCATGATAGCAGGAAAAGTCATCACTGCCAATGTCACATATGGTACATAATACAAAAACGAACGCAAAAAACGGTTCTTAATCGGTTTTCGGATTAAGGTAAACGGTAGGACTCGAATCGAATAGATCACTGCTGCCATGATCAGTATGTAGATATATATATTATTTGACATCTCTGTCGCATCCTCTCTTTTATCACATCACTTATATAGCGTTATCTTCTATCATTCCGTTTTCTCTTCTGCAGTCGCCTTATTCTGCAACTGTTTCATCTTCTCCGGGTGCCGGAAACAGCAACGCTGCAACTGCCGCAATCGCAACGGTAAGTAAAATCGTTATCGTCCCATCCGTCATCCCACCAAACACAGGCAACTTACGAATCAGGAAACTTGCTGCAAAGCTCACCGCCACCAGTACCGCTACGACTCGGTTTTTCCTTGCAGGCGGAATGATAATCGCGATAAACATACCGTAAAGTGCAACGCTCAATGCACTTACCACACGCACCGGCAATGCATTACCGGCGATAACTCCGCAGGCGGTTCCAATTGCCCATGCCGGAAGGGTCAGACTGACTGCACCGTAAGAATACCATGGATTCACTTTCCCCGGCCGCGCTATCGCAATGCCAAACAATTCATCCGTAATGGTAAATCCCATCAGGAAACGATGCCGCATCGGCATATCCGGTGAAAAGCGCTGGCCAAGTGCACAGCTCATCAGAAGATACCTCGCATTGGTTACCAATGTCACGATTGCCATCTCCAGATAAGAAGCTGCGGCAGCGATTACAGTAAATCCGGCATATTCCCCGGCAGATGCCGTACACAGTGCACTCGCCAAGAATCCCTGCCATGCATTCATCCCTGCATTTCTTGCTGCAATTCCAAGCGTAAATGCAACTGCAAAATACCCCATTGCAATCGGGATACCATCCCGCATACCGTGTCGGTAAACCTTCATTCTTGATTCGTTTTCTCTGTTGTAACTCATTCTTTTTCACTCTCCGGAAATCATTCTGTCCGATATCTTCCAACAGTATAGCGTATCATGTTTTTCTCTGCAAGCAAGGAATCCACGTTTCGTCATTTTTTGTTGCATTTTCACTTTTTCGCGTTATAATATAACTATAGTGTAACTACTATGGCTTCCACGGAAGCAGAATACAGGAGGGGTCTATGAAAAACACGATGGAATACAAGGGCTATATCGGAAGTGTGGAATTTGTAGAAGAAAAAGCTTGTTTTTACGGAAAAGTTCTTGGTATCGACACCTCCATTACTTACGAAGGTGAATCCGCATGGAAACTGATAACCAACTTCCATGCCGCTGTAGACGAATACCTTGCCCGCTGTAAAGCTGAAGGCGCTCAACCGGAATCTGCTTATACCGGAAGCCTCAATATCCGCATTGCTCCGGAACTGCATCGGGCAGCTGCCCTCGCGGCAGAATCCCGTGATATTCCCTTAGCACAGTTTATTGAGTTTGCAATTGCGAACTCACTGAAATAAACTATTTATTCGGTTTTCGTTTATATACTGATATCACAATCAATGCAATTACAGATGCTATGAGTAGTAACAGACTCATGGCATCTTTTATTATTCCCGACTCAAACAGATCCGGTACAGCCAGACTGTCACTAACCCCGATCACAGCCAGAAATGCAATGATGATTCCCAGCAACCCTTCTCCTGCAATCATCCCGGAACAGACCAATGTTCCGTCATTGATTAACTCTTGTTTTTGCTTCTCATCCTTCTTGCTCTGTTCAAAGAAAAACCTTACAATCCCCCCTACCATAACACAGACACTGAGTGCAATCGGAAGATAGATGCCGATTGCAAACGATAAGGCCGGAATCCCGAGCAGGCTCACCACGACAGTCAAAAATGCACCGATAAATACCAGCGTCCAGGGAATGTTGTTTTCCATCACTCCCTCTGTAATTAACTTCATAAGACTTGCCTGTGGTGCAGATATCTCATCCGAACCAAATGCCCACGCGCGGTTTAACAGATGCAAAATCACACCGATAGTAAGTGCGGAGGCAGTCACGCCGATCAATTCACCAATCTGTTGTTTCAATGGTGTTGCACCCAAAATATATCCGGTCTTTAAGTCTTGCGAAGTATCCCCTGCGGTACATACAATCACACAAATAACCGACGCGATTGCCATTGCAGCATGCATCCCATTCATCCCATGTTGTCCGGTCAGCTTCAACAAGACAGTCGCTATCAAAAGGGTTGCAATTACCATACCGGAGGCAGGATTATTGCTACTTCCTACCAGACCGACCAAGCGGGACGATACG
>JAZNXH010000160.1:0-13209 GCA_045593785.1 Lachnospiraceae bacterium | reverse complement strand
CCCGAAGAAACCGCACCGTAAGAGTGCGCGTATTGTCGGTGATACGATGGGTAAATACCATCCGCATGGCGATACGTCGATTTATGATGCGCTGGTCTATATGTCCGAAGGCTATACGCTCTCCATGCCGATGATTGACGGTCATGGTAACTTCGGCTCCATCGACGGTGACGGTGCAGCGGCAATGCGTTACACCGAGGCGCGTCTGTCGGACGGAGCGATGACCATGCTCGAAAATTTGGATAAGGGTCTGGTAGAATTCGCCCCGAACTTCGATGATAGCGAAAAAGAACCGATGGTGCTTCCGGCAACTTTGCCGAACCTGTTGATTAATGGTACGACCGGTATTGCGGTCGGTATGGCTACCAATATTCCGCCGCACAATGTGGGCGAAGTCATTGACGGCGTCGTTGCGTATATCGATAAGCCGTCTATTACAACCGAAGAACTCATGGAATATATTCCGGGACCGGATTTCCCGACCGGAGGGGCGATTATCAACAGTGAGATCTTAAAGAGTGTATACGAGACGGGCGAAGGCAAACTGAAAGTACGTGCCAATGTTGTGATTGAAAATGGTGACAGTGGCAGAAAAAATATCGTCATTGATGAGATCCCGTTTACGGCAGCCGGTAGCAAGATGCGTCTGGTGGAGAATCTTGTAGCTCTGATGAAGGACAAGGTATTTGAAGAGATTTACGATGTACGTGACGAGTCTTCTAAAGAAGGTATCCGTATCGTTGTAGAGGTGAAGAAGGATCGTGATCCGGAAAATCTTTTGAATGGTCTGTTCAAAAAATCAGGTCTCGAAGACACCTACGGCGTGAATCTGCTTGCAGTACGGGAACAACAGCCGATTACCTTCAGCCTGAAATCGATGATTGAAGAATTTGTGGCTTTCCAGGAAGAGATATATACAAAAGAATATAATTTCCTTTTGGATAAAGCAGAAAAACGTTTGGAGATTATCAGCGGATTGATCCGGGCAACGGATGTCATCGATCTGATTATCGAAGTGCTTCGCGGCAGTTCCTCGCTCAAACAGGCAAAAGCCTGCCTGATTCACGGCGATACGACGGCAATTCGCTTCAAACACGAAGAATCCAAGGCACAGGCCGAGAAGTTAGACTTTACGGAGCGTCAGGCAGATGCTATTCTTGCGATGCCGCTCTCCAAACTCATCGGACTCGAGATTCTGAAGCTTCATGAAGAGGACCAGAACCTGCACGACAGCATTGATGAATACAAGCGTGTGCTGGGTTCGAAGAAAGAATTGTATAAAGTAATCAAAGGACGTCTGAAAGAGTACAAGAAGCGTTTTGCAGTACCGCGTAAGACAAAGCTCTTGAACCTCGAAGTATCTTCTTATGTGGAAGAAGTGGTAATCGAAGATATCTACGTGCTTGTCGATAAGTTCGGTTATACGAAGTCGGTGGATGTGAATTCCTATACGAAGGCTTCGGAAGAAAGTCTGAAGGAATACGTACACGTCGTGAAGATGAAGAATAACGATAAACTCTGCGTATTTACGGCACAGGGCAATCTGTACGGCGTAAAGGCAGCCGCGATTCCGCGTTGCAAGCTGAAAGACAAAGGCACGCTGATTCACGCACTTTGCAAGGCGGGACACGAAGACTTTATCTACTATAACAGCTTTGAAGCAGTCTTTGAATCGCAGTTGATGTTTGCAACAAAGAATGGCTTTATCAAGCTGGTGTCCGGTGCAGAGTTTGAGACAAACCGTGCCGTAGTGGCAACAACGAAGTTGGAAGAAGGCGACAGTATCGTCGGCATCAGCTGTCTGTCCGCAGGTGATATCCTAAAGGGCAATAACCGTGTGATTCTCTTTACCGAAGCAGGGCTTTATCTGGCATTTCCGTTGGAGGATGTACCGGAACTGAAGAAGGTAAGCCGTGGTGTGAAGGCAATTACACTTGAGAAGAAAGACAAAGTAAGTTTTGCTGTTGCAGTGACGGCAAAGGATGAAGTGTTTAATTATAACGGAAAGCAGCTTCCGGTAAAGAGGTTCCGTATGAAACGAAGAACGGCGAAAGGAAGTAAGGCTTCGTTGGACTAGTGTGAAAAATAGATTGTTTGCGCACGACTTTGTGCCTTGGTCCCAAAGCTTGCAGTTGTTGGAAAGGTATACGTTTTATGAATTACCAACTGGAACTCGACAAGTTAATCAATGACTTACAGAAAAAACAAACAGATGCGGCATGTCCTGTGCCGCGTCTGTTGTTACATAGTTGCTGTGCACCTTGCAGCAGTTATGTGCTCGAGTATCTGTCACAGTACTTTGAAATTACAGTGTTGTATTACAATCCCAACATCTTTCCGGAAGAAGAATATCAAAAACGTGTGGCAGAGCAGCGTCGCCTGATTGCGGAACTGCCGGCGAAGCATCCGGTTACATTTATGGAAGGACGGTACTTGCCGGAGGAGTTCTTTGCAGTGGCAAAGGGACTGGAAGATGTGCCGGAAGGCGGAGAACGGTGTCGGAAGTGTTTCCATCTGCGATTAGAGGAAACAGCAAAGCTTGCGGCAACAGGGGAGTATGATTATTACACCACGACCCTGAGCATCAGTCCGCTCAAAGATGCACAGGCACTGAACGAAATCGGGCAGGAACTGGCAACCGTGTATGAAGTGCCGTATCTTCCGTCGGATTTCAAAAAACGCGGTGGATACCAGCGCTCCATCGAATTGTCGCGCGAGTATGAATTGTACCGCCAAAACTTCTGCGGATGTGTGTATTCCATGCGGGATGATGCTGCGAAAAATTAACAAGCGATAGAAATCCGGTGCGTATAATAGATATTGTAATACGCCGGATTTTCTGTTATAGTAATGCCGAAATGAGCTTGCGGCTGATACACGAGGCGGATTGATGTTGAAACGAAGAATTAAAATATTTTTATATCAGCTTTATCGCATAGCAGTTCGAAGGACCATCCCCGGACTGCTTATTTTCGAGAGCAATCTCGGACGGAATTACAGCGGAAATCCGCGCGCAATCTATGAAGAACTGTTACGCCGCGGTTGGGATGAGAAACTTGAGATTTGCTGGCTGTTTACTGAGCCACAAAAGCAAGCGGTCCCGGGAAGAGTAACGATCTTACAGAGGGAAAGCCTTCCGACCTTGATGAAAATGCACAAGGCGGCAATCTGGGTGACCGATACCAGACAGCCAACGTATATTGTCAAGAATCCGAATACCTATTACATGATGACATGGCATGGGACGCCGCTGAAGAAGTTAGCACTGGACTTGTATGATTATGTAGAGGCGCGGGCACGGCGGGATGCGAAGAGTGCGAAGAATATGCCGCAACCCGTCAGCGCGGAAAAAAGAACACACAGGCATCTGATGAAGCAACGCAGACAGTGGCTCAGGGATTCTGCACAGTGGGATTGCCTGCTGGCGCAGAATGAAGTTGCAGAAGAATTGTTCCGCAGTTGTTTCTGGTATCAGGGAGAAGTCTTATGCGCAGGTTATCCGCGCAACGACAAGCTGGTACAGGTACGGGAAAAGACCGGGCCACAAGAGCTGCAGTCTGATAATGATATGCCGGATGCGGAACAGAAAAAACGTACGATTCTCTATGCACCCACCTGGCGTGAGTATGAGAGTAACGGAGTTTGTGACAGCCGGTTTGAACCGCCGATTGATTTTGACCGTTTGTATGAGGTTCTGAAAGGGGAACAGTCCGAGCTGATAATCAAGTATCATTACTATGTAAAAGAAAAGCCGGATTTTACAAAGTATGGCGGCGTGATCAGGGACAGCACGGAAGACATCGCGGAATTGTATTCGCTCTGTGATCTGATGATAACAGATTATTCTTCAACTATGTTCGATTATGCCGTGTTGAAACGTCCGATGGTATTTTTTGCGTATGATCTGGACCGCTATGAAGCGGAAAACGGATTTTACTTTGACTACGAGAAGTTAGTGCCGGGGCCGCTTGTGCGTACACAGGAAGATTTATTTGCTGTGTTAAAACAGGATTTTGACTTTGGCGTTTTCTCAGGAAAACAGGAAGCGTTTTATCGACGCTTTGCGTCTGCGGACGATGGGAAAGCGGCAGAAGAGGCTGTGAATTGCCTTATCAAACATCTGTAATGAATGAAAGGAAGACCGGAAATTGCCGGCAGAGAAAATGAAAAAAGTAATAACATACGGAACTTTTGATCTGTTCCATGTAGGTCATGTAAATATACTTCGCCGGGCAAAAGAACTGGGCGATTACCTGATTGTTGCACTGTCTTCGGATGAGTTCAATGCAATCAAGAACAAAACAGCCTATCATTCTTATGAAGACAGAAAAAAGATTCTTGAGGCAATCCGTTACGTCGATGAGGTGATTCCGGAGTATACCTGGGAACAGAAAATCAAAGATGTGCAGGAACACAATGTAGACGTATTTGTTATGGGAGATGACTGGGAAGGCAAGTTTGATTTTCTGAAAGAGTACTGTGAAGTAGTGTATCTTCCGCGTACAGAGGGGATCTCCACTACAAAAATCAAGCAGGATTTAAAATAATAAAAATACCTATAAAGTTATTTTAAAAACTTCCGATATACAGATTAGAATGATGAGTAGACGGCATCAAGGATGATGCCCGGGTTCTGATAAAAACGCAGTCGGAACCGGATCGTTCATATTATGAAGGTGGTGGAATATATGCGTATTGATGCTTTTAATCAGGTCACTCAGTTGTACAAGACCAACAGCACAAAAAAGACCTATAAGGCAAGCACGACTCAGGCTGCAGACAGATTAGAGATTTCCCAGATGGGAAAAGATTATCAGGTTGCAAAGAGCGCAGTGGCAGCAGCTCCGGATGTGCGTGCGGATAAAGTGAATGCGATTAAGCAACAGCTGGCTTCCGGAACCTACAATGTTTCTATGGAAGAAGTTGCAGATAAGTTGATCAACAGTTCCTTTAATTTATCCATCTGATATCGTGGAGATTGTATGGCAAGTCTGACAGAAGAATTGATTAGTGTTCTGCAAAAAGAACAGGATATTTATCAGCAACTAATCCCGATAGCCGAGCAGAAGACCAAGGTTATCATTCAGAATGACCTCAAATCCTTGCAGGAGATTACGGAGCGCGAACAGCAGGCGATAGAGCAGCTGAATGCACTGGAACGCAGGAGAGAAGAGGTCATTGTCAATATGGGTACGGTGCTGAATCGTGATCCCAGAACATTGAAATTAAAAAACATGGTCAAGCTTTTGGAAAAGCGTCCGGAAGAACAGAAGAAGCTGGCAGAGCTTTATGATTCCCTGACGGCATCCATCCGACGCTTGTCTGAAATAAATGAACGGAATAAAACATTGATTAATCAGTCCCTGGAGATGATTCAGTTCGAGATGAACCTGATTCAAAGTACAAGGATGGCACCGGGGAGCAGCAACTATAACAAGCAGGCATCTTCTTTTGATATGCCGGCTGCATCAGCAGGGATGTTTGATGCAAAACAGTAATCAGTATGGTAGACGTTCCGGAGCGATTGCTTCGGAACGTTTGTTATATCCGATGACGAAAGTTGCTGTATACAGGCCATCTTTTTTTATTTCAAAGAAAGTAATAGAAATTTACATTTCGGTGTAAAGTAAGACGACAAAAAAGACGATTATGATTATAGATGTGAATTTGGCTCGAAAGGAGGATGGGGTATGGGCTTAATGCAAGGTTTATATACAGGCGTATCGGGATTGACCGTTGCACAGCGTGGCTTGACTGCAACAGCACATAACCTGTCCAACGTAGAGACAACCGGATATATTCGTCAGCAGGCAGTACAGGAGACGTCACAGTTCTTTACCAAGGGCTATACGGCAATCAATACCATGCAGGTAGGTATTGGTGTTAATACGGCGGCGATTTACCAGTATCGCGATGTGTTTTTGGATGCATCTTTCCGAAGAGAGACAGGACGTCAGGCGTTTTACGATACACAGTACTCGGCGGTATGTGAGATTGAAGAATTATTCGGTGAATTGCAGGGCGTAGCATTCCAGGACAGCTTGGAAGAGTTCTGGACCTCTATGCAGGAATTGTCAAAAGAACCGGGCAATCTGACCGCACGAGCTGCGATGGTAGAAACAGCAATCAGTTTTATTGAACGTGCAGAGAATATATCCGAACTTCTTCAGACGTATCAGAGAGACCTGGATACCGAGATTGGACGGATGGTAGAGCGCATCAACCAGATCGGTGATGAGATGATCGAGTTGAACGATAAGATTTGTTTCTATGAGAGCGACGGACGTCAGCATGCGAACGACTTAAGAGATGCCCGTAACCTCTTGCTGGATGAGCTGGCAGAGATGGTGAACATTACATACAGAGAGAATCTTGACAGCCGCGTCAGCATCAGTATCGAAGGCATACCGTTTGTTACAGAAGATACCTGTTTTAAGATGAGTACGGTAAGAAGCAACGAGCTGGAAGCGATACAGTTGAAGGCAAGCGGAATCACTCCGACAGAAGAACATCTGTCGAATACCGGTCTGGATGTTCTGGTTCCGGTCTGGCCGGCATATGGGTACACCGAAGTGTGTGACCTGAATGTGCTGTCCTCGTCAGATAAGAACAATGATATCGGCGGTTTGCGAGGCCTTCTGGTTACCAGAGGTTCCAAAGTTGGACGATATACCGATATTCCGTTAGAACCGCAGGTGGAAGACTATACGGATGCGGATGGCGTATTTGATTCCATCGCATACGAAGCAGCATGTACCCGTTTTGAGAGTGATGTAAGAAAATATGCGATTGATGTGGAACAGTCGGTTGTCGTAACGGTGCAGGCACAGTTCGACCAGCTGATTCATGGCGTTGTAACTGCAATTGACAACATTCTTTGCCCGAACAAGGAAGTGGAACTTGCGGATGGCACCAAGGTATTGATTCTGGATGAAGAAAATGCACCGGTAGGTATGGATCCGAACGCGACAATGGGTGAGGCACTGTTCAGCCGCAAGTCGGTAGCACGTTATACCGAACCGCAGCAACTCAAACTGGCAGACGGCAGTGTGATTACCGCACGGGTATACAATCAGGAAGATCCGGAAGACAATTATACTTTATATACAATAGGTGAAATTGAAGTGAATCAGATGATTCGTGAAAATTTATCCAGAATTCCGCTCAATACCAATGACGGAACTTCGGATTTTGACATCGCAACCTGTGATAAGCTGATTGATATCTGGCAGGAACCGTTTGCAACATTGACACCGCATACCTTGTCCATGAACAGCTTCTATGATTATTACAATGAACTGGTCGGAAGTCTGGCAACCCGTGGATACGAACTTCGTACCATCAGTGAGAATCAGGCGGCAATGGCAGAGAATATTGAAGAACAGCGTATGTCTGTTGGCGGTGTATCTTCCGATGAAGAATTAACGAACATGATTAAATACCAGCATGCATACAGCGCAGCATCCAGATATATCAATGTGGTGGACCAGATGCTGGAACATCTGTTGGAACGTCTGTAACGGCAGAGAAAAGAGCAAGTGACTGAGTAAGAAAGGAAGCGTGAGCCTATGCCCAATACATTTTTTGGTCTGACAATCGGAAAATCGGGACTTTATACCGCGTCCAACGCGATGAACACGACGGCGCACAATATAGCGAATACAGAAACAAAAGGATATTGTCGTCAGATTTCGATACAGCGGGCAAACAAAGCGCTTCATATCGGAAATGCAACCGGTATGATCGGTACCGGTGTTGACGTTGTCGGTGTAGAACAGGTACGTGATGCTTATTACGATGTCAAATACCGTTCCAACAATACTCTGTTCGGTGAATACGATGCGAAGCAGTACTACATGGCTGAGATTGAAAACTATTTTAATGAAATTCAGCTCGAAGGATTTACAACAACTTTCGATGATATGTTTGAGAGTATTCAGGAATTGCAGAAAGACCCTGCGAACCTGAAAGTGCGTACGCAGATGACCAACTATGCAAGTTCGTTGTGTGAGTATTTTAACTATATTTCAACCAGTCTCGGAAATGTCCAGAAAGAGATTAACTATGAGATTTCCAATCAGGTTGCAAAGATTAACTCCATCGGCATTCAGATTGCGCAGTTAACCAAGCAAATCAACACCTTAGAGGTGCTTGGCGGTATGGCAAGCGACCTGCGTGACCAGCGAAATGTACTGGTGGACGAGCTGTCACAGATTGTAGAGGTGGATGTAGAAGAGATTCCGGTAGGAAACCGTGTTGGTGTCAGTACATATTTTGTACGCATCAACGGTCAGCTCCTGGTAGATACCTACAATGCAAACGAACTGGAATGTGTGCCGCGCCGCGACAAGGTGAATCTGGACGATCAGGTTGGTCTGTATGATGTGGTGTGGAAACAGAACCGGCAGGAGTTCAATGCTTCGACCAGTGCGACAACCGGAAGCCTTGCAGCGTTATATGCGGTGATGGAAGGCAACGAGAATCAGGCGTTCAAGGGTATGGCGGAAGCGTCAATCGGTGACACCAAGGTACGATTGACTGCGGATTTTGAATACATGAATGACGTAAACCGTTTGAACATCCCGCAGAGCGGTATGATTACCATCGGTAACCGTGAATATGAATACAGCGGTTTTCAGGTGAGTCTGGACGAGGATGGAAAATACGTGTATGAATTTGCATTGGAAAGCCCGATGCGTCAGGATACGGATGATATCACCCCATCGACCGAGAATCTGACCGGGTTCCAGTACAATGCAGTGATTGGTCAGGACATTGACTTTAAGGGAATACCGTACTATATGGCACAGCTGAATGAGTTCGTGCGTACGTTTACAAAAGCATATAACGATATCTGTAAGCAGGGTGTGGATCTGAACGGAGAAGCCGGATTGGACTTTTTCAATTCAACGGATCTGGTTACCGGTGAGAATTTCACCTTTACGGACGAATGGCCGTATGGAGATGACGATGTGTTCTTCGATTCCAAGTCGGGTCCTTATGATGTGGCGGATGAAGTAACGAATTACGGTTCTTATTATTTTATGACAGCAAACCGTATGTGTGTAACAGATCTTGTAATGAATGATTCCCATAGAGTAGTGACTGCAACCAATGTAACAGACGGTGTGGAAGAGACAGATCTGGTGAAGAAACTAATGGCACTAAAAGAAGATAAGGGTATGTTCCGTCAGGGAACGCCGGACTCTTATCTGCAGTCTCTGGTATCAGAAGTCGGTATTGATACGAGAAAAGCGACACAGTTCCGTCAGAATCAGGAAGATATCCTGACTTCGGTAAGCAATCAGCGATTGTCAGTATCCGGTGTGGACCAGGATGAGGAAGCAATGAATCTGGTGCGTTTCCAGAGCGCGTATAACCTGTCCTCCAAGATTATTTCAGTTATGGATCAGATGTACGATAAACTGATTAACTATATGGGCGTATAAAATGATTACGCATTTGCTTAAGGTCAAAGCTTTGCAGACCAAAATGTGAGGTGGATGTATGAGAATTACAAACCGAATGATGACCAACAACATGCTGAGCAATATCAACTCCAACAAGAATAAATTGTCGGCGTTGGAAGAACAGTATTCGACCGGCAAGAAGATTCAGAAGCCTTCGGAAGATCCGATTGTGGCAGTACGTGCGCTGAAGCTTCGTACGAATCTGGCAGAGTTGAATCAGTATTATGAGAAAAATATTCCGGATGCGAAGTCCTGGATGGAAGTAACCGAAAGTGCACTGAAGACTGTGGACGATATTCTGCGTCAGATGAACACTTACTGCGTACAGGGTGCAAACGATACGTTAACCAAGAGTGACCGTAACAGCATCGCCAGCAACCTGCAGGAGCTGAAAGATCAGATTTATCAGGAAGGTAACTCGAACTATGCCGGACGTTACGTATTTACCGGTTATAAGACGGATACCAGTCTTGTGTTTGCGGAAAACACTTCGAATCTGCACTACCGTATGACCGAGAAGCTGGCTTACACGGATATCCAGATGACCCCTCGGATGTTCAACGAGACTAAGATAGAGCAGTACGATCCGGATTCGCCGGAGAACAGCGAACTGACGGAAAAGCCGTATCAGAAGGATATCTACCGTATCCGTCTTGCGTATGATACTTTAGTGGACGGTGCGGAAGTAACCATCAATCTGGATCCGGAACGTAATGAAAAAGGCGAATTGGTATACGATGAAGACGGCGAACTGAACTTTGCAGAAAGCTTTGATAATATTGTGACGGTATCTGCATACGATGCAGAAGCGTACCAACCGGAAGACGGAACGGTGCATTTTATTCCGGAGACCGGAGAACTGATTCTGGCAGCAGATGTGTATAGTGACTGGACGAACAATGAGCGTGAGTTCCACATCAGCTATGAGAAGAACGAATTCCAGAAGAACGACCTTCGTCCGGAACATTATTTTGACTGTACCAGTACAGTAATCAATGCAGATGGTGAACTGGATGAGGCGAGTACGGTAACCTATACCAAGAAGGACCAGAAGATTGAATATGAAGTAAACTTCAATCAGAAGTTGGACATCAACGTGCAGGGAAGCGATGCGCTGACTCATGAGATTGGCAGATGTATCGACGATATTCTGGCACAAATTGACTCGATCTCGCAGACCGAGAACCGCATCGAGCAGGTGGAAAAGATGCTTGCAGATGAGAAGATTAACGATGAACAGAAAGCAGCATTGAACGAGATGTTGTCGATGCTTGAGACAGAAAAAACAATCAAAGAAGAGACCTTGCGTTCTGCCTTTGCAGCAGGTATCACGGAGACGCATGAGCAGCAGGATCTGGTCGGCGAGGCCATCGCAGACATCGGAAGCCGCTATGTACGCCTCGAGCTGACCGAGAGCCGTCTCTCCATCCAGCAGGTAGACTTTACAGACCTCTTGTCACAGAACGAAGATGCAGATCTCGTAGATACGATTATTAACTTTATGTCACAGGAGACGATATACAATGCGGCGCTGAACGCTGCAGGACAAATCGTGCAGAATTCCTTGCTTGATTTTCTGTAGGGTATCATATAAAATAAATTTATGCCTGTAGTAAAGAACTGCAGGCAGGAAGAAAGGCAGGATAGTGGGATGCTGGTAAAAACAAAACATTTTGGTGAGATTGACTTAAGCGAAGATAAGATTTTGCATTTTGCAAACGGTATCTTCGGATTTGAGGAGTATAAGACTTATACGATATTATATGACTCTGAGGCGGAGGAGAGACCGGCGATTTCGTGGCTTCAGTGTTGCGAACTTCCGGAACTTGCGATTCCGGTGATTAGTCCTTTGCTGGTAAAAGAAGACTATAATCCCATCGTAGAGGATGAACTGTTGAAAAACTTAGGAGAATTAACGGATGAGAATCTGGTGATTCTTTTGACCCTTACTGTGCCGGCAGACAAGACGAAGATGTCAGTGAATCTGAAAGCTCCGATTGTCATCAATGCAGACAACCGTGAGGGCAGCCAGGTGGTAGCAGAGAATCCGGATTATGAGATTAAGTATATGATCTACGATATCCTCAAGGCAGCAAAAGAGAGGAGGTCGGCAGGATGCTAGCATTATCAAGAAAGTGTAACGAATCCATCATGATCGGTAACGGAATTGAGATTACGATTCTGGATATCAAAGGAGATCAGGTGAAGATTGGCATCAACGCACCGAAGTCTGTGCCGATTTACCGTAAAGAGATTTATAAGCAGATTCAGGCAGCGAACGTAGAAGCTGCAAAGACAGAAGTTGCAGTAGATGAGTTGAAAGATTTGTTTTAGCTGAAGTTGAACAGAGTGAACAACAGGGAAGATGAATTATTTTTCGTCTTCCCTATTAATTTTTTGATTTAACTGTCCGATAAGTAAAACAGAAGCGCAAAAAGGAGTGTTTGCGAACAAATTCACAGGGAGGTGTCGATTATGGCATTAGAAGTTACTTCAAGCGCAGTTAGCAGCTTGCAGAAGGTGGCAAAACCGGTCGAGATGCCGGAACAGAGAAGCGTGGAGCGTGCAGCGGATGTATCTACCGTATCGACTTCAGCACAGATTGAGAGACAGGTTGCAGTAAACGTAAGTCAGGATAATGTGAATACCGGAACGAATGAACAGTCGAATGCAGCAACACAGGCTGAGATTGCAGCACAGAATGCAATGAGAATTCAGTCGGCAGTAAAGCGTGCGAATACAATGAGCAGAACCAGTTGCCAGTTCCAGTATCACGAAGAGACGAACCGCGTGTCCATCAAGGTAATTGACAAGGATACCGAAGAAGTCATCCGTGAGATTCCGTCCGAAGAAGCACTGGAACTTATCCAGAAGATGTGGGAGATGGCAGGTATCCTGGTAGACGAGAAACGCTAAGCTGATAGAGGAATGATTCGGAAACGGCTTGTGAGAGCGTTTCAGAATGGAGTATGATATGGCAATTAGAATGACAGGTCTGATATCCAATCTGGATACCGAAGGCATCATCAAGGAATTGATGGGTGCACAGAATCTGAAGAAAACAAAAATAGAAAATAAAATTACGAAACTCGAGTGGAAGCAGGAGAAGTGGAAAGAGCTGAATACAAAGATCTATAAGCTCTACACTGACAGTCTGGCAGATATGAAGACCGAAGGGTCTTATCTGACCAAGAAGGCAAGCAGTTCGAACGAAAGCAAGCTGAAAGTCAGTGCGTCCAGTACAGCGGCAGAAGGTACCCACAGCGTGACCGTTGGCAAGCTTGCCAGTGCACAGTACCTGACCGGTGGTGTGATTAAGCCGCCTGCAGATTCTGACTTGACAGAAATTAACCGCGCAACGAAGCTTTCGAATCTTGGGTTTGATACGAGCGGAAGTTCTGTAATCAAGATTCAGTCAGGCGACAAGGATGCCGTTGTACTTACGGTAGATGAGGATACTACAATTGCGGACTTTGTATCTAAGTGTAAGGACGCAGGTATCAATGCAAGTTTTGACGATACATATGACCGTATCTTCTTAAGCGCGAAGGCAAGTGGTGTAGAGAATGCATTCCGCATCACGACCGGTGTGTCCTCCGCAGGAGATGAGAGAGAAGCACTGAAGGATGTATTTGACTTTGACAACCTGACTTCCGGACAGAAGTCGAAGGTGAACACTTTGATTGATGACCTTCGTAACGCACAGGTGAGCGAAGATGCAGATGCTGTGACAGCAGCA
>JAZNXH010000159.1:0-37629 GCA_045593785.1 Lachnospiraceae bacterium | reverse complement strand
CTCATATCCCGGAACAATCCCCCCATTGTCTGAGATACGGCTATATTTCTTTGCGTTCGCAACTTTCTCACTGTCACTACCGATTCCAAGTACCATTGCGGTATCATACAGGATCTTTGCTATTTCCTGATTGGAAAAGGTTTCATCTGCTCTTTTAACATCGGTACTTGCAAGGATCCCTTTGCTTACCAGTGCTGCACTGTACGGTTCAGACTTACTCATATCAACCGAAATCCCAGCTTCTTCTACCAGCGTCTCGTAAAAGCTGTTTGCTGTCATGGGTTCGGTAATCGGTGTCGGTGTCGGCGCAACCGCTTCTTCTTTTTTCAGGTCTTCTTCTGTCTGATACGCAGTACCGTAAAACGCATTTTCACTAAGTTTTACTTTATCAAGGTCAAGTCCAATCCAGACAGCATCTGCCGTTGCCGCGGTACCGTAAAAACAATAATCATCGATTTGTGTAATGGTAGACGGAAATGTAAGTGTTTCTAATAAAGTAAGTCGCATCAGCGACCATGCACCTAATTTCGTCACACCTTCTTCAATAACCAGATGCGATGCTTCATTTACTTTCATGAGCGCATAGATTCCGCTATAATCACCGCGAAAATATCCACCCTCATCAATATAAAGGTCATATCCCCATGTAGCACCCGTTCCGGTTACATACAGTACATTATCCTCCGTAAGGCGGTACCACACGTTATCACCCATCTGGATTTCCTGCTTATACTTTCTAACCGGTGCAGGTGTCGGTGTTACGGTAGGAGTCGGACTAACCGTTGGTATCGGTGTAGCCGTAGGTGTTGCACTCGGTACAGCTGGTGCATCCGTTACTGTCGGAACATCCGTTACTGCTGGTACTTCACTATCCGGTGCATCTGTAACCGTCGGAGCAGCTGTAGGCTCTAATGGTGTATCCGTAGGCTCTGCAGGTGTTTCTTCCGGCACATCAGTCGGCACTATAGGCGCTTCGGTTGGAGTTTCCGGTTCATTCTCTTCTGGCGCTTTCGTCGGTGCTTCCGGAACACCAGTCGGTACACTCGTCGGTTCCTCCGGTGTGATATTTACAATCCCTGTCGGTGTAACCGGATTATCTACCGTCGGAAGACTGGACTCAAACTGCTTCCACAGAACAATAAATGTTACTGCAAGTGCAACAATCACTACAGCTACTGCCACAATAATCGCTGCTTTAATACCCTTTTTCATAGTCTCATACCTTAAAGCATTTGTGCTTTCCTTTCTTTCATATTGGAAAAGAATTCATTCACCCACTATGTGCGTGCATCAATTTCCAATAAATGTAGTATATCCCCACTATTCGTGTTTGGCAAATATAAAAAACCGCTCCGTTTTTGGCACTTTTCACCAAACCGAAGCGGTCCAAGTCATCCGTATCACTTGTTCAATCTTTTACAATTCCATAACTCCAATCAATAATTCCACCAAACTCTTTCACATTGGTATAACCCAATGCAACGAGTTCACTCGCAGCCATTTTGCTGCGTCTTCCGCTTCTGCAATATACCAGAATCAATTGGTTCTTCTCCGGCAACATGCTCTCCGCTTTTTCCTTAATTTCATAATCCGGAATCAGAATCGCATCTGCAATGTGACCTTCAGCAAACTCCTCTTCCGTCCGTACATCCAAAATTACATAGTCTGTTTCGCTGTCCATCAGCGTTTTTGCCTGCTCCTGTGAAATCTGTTCATATGATATCATAACCGACTCCTCCTGTTCTGTATCGGTACATCCCACAAACAATATTGACAAACATAGCACAGATAATACAATTGCCATTCTTTTTCTCATACACCACTTACCCTCTGCACAAACTCCTCATAGCTGATATCCACTTTATACTCCTCTTAACACATCCATCATCTCTTTCCATTCATGAATGTGTAGATATTCAAAATCACATTCCGGTCTTTCATTCACAACCGGATCGAACAACGCAACATCCTTGCACTCGTAAAGCACCGGGAACATGCCGACTCCATGCGCCCCTATAACATCCGCCTCAAAATCATCCCCGCAATACCAAACCTTATCTGCAGATAATCCCGCTTTCTGCAATGCAATACGGAACATCGCCGGATGTGGCTTTCGGAAGGCATATTCGCTCGATGTCAGTACGAATTCGAATTTATGCTCCGGAAGTATCCTCTCCAAACGCTCCTTCATCGCATTTCCGGAAAAACAGATATTACTGATGACTCCCGTACGGATTCCCTGTTCCCGTAAAAATGCTAGCATTTCTTTTACCTGCGGCATCGCAGCCCCGATTGAGATTCCCTCCCAGATAATACGCTCCGCTTCCGACAGGGATACCGAAAGTTCAATTCCCATTAACTCATAGAAGGCCTTAAGAACCGCAAACTCATGTATTTCCAACCCACCACGACTCGTTCGGATTTGTGCAAACACCTCCGTGCACGTACGATCAAACTCTTCCAATGAAACATTGTTCGGATTCTTCGCTATGTACGGGTAAATTGCCGCGTTTCCGGCAGACGTACTGTGGTTCGGTTCATACAAGAGGGTATGACCATAGTCGAAAACAATCATCTCAGGTTTCTTCATACAGACCTCCATCTTATGCTTCTACCATCGCCAGCATCTTCTCGTAAACATCCGGTAACACCTTTTTAAGACTCACAAGATTCCCTGTCTTTGCATCTAGCCAGGCAAGGGTTGTCTCTCCAATATTCAGCAATACCTCTTCCCTATCAAATAATTCATACTGTAACACACACTTCGCCGGTGTCACTTCCACAATTTTCGTATAAACAGTGACTTCCTGATTGTAATGTGCCGGTCTCTTATACTGACACTTTAACTCAACCAACGGTGACACCACGCCTGCTTTCTCTATCTCGTCATACGGAATGCCTGCCTGATTCAACAGCTCGGTTCTTGCCTGCTCATACCAGATTGCATACACCGAATGATGTACAAATCCCATCTGATCGGTCTCCGCATAGCGCGGAACGATCTTCGTTACACTTATCATAATCCCCTCATCTCCATACTCATTTCTTTTGTGTCACCACAAACGTATCTACTTATCTTACATACAAAACCGCTTAAAAAACTTGAACCTCAAAAACAAGTTTGAAAAATTCACTGCGTTAAATCCCTTATTACCTTCCCGGCAATCATCAGCCCAGCCGTTGCCGGTACATACGAGATACTTCCCGGCAATGCTCCACCGACATCAATCGGTTTTTCCTTCGAATACAAGACGGTTAACTTCTCGATATCACGTTTTTTCAGTTCGCGACGCATCACACGTGCAAGCGGACAAACTGACGTCTTACTGATATCACTGATTTCAAACTGCGAAGGATCCAGCTTATTTCCAGTCCCCATACAGCTGATAATCGGCGTTCCTGCTTCCTTTGCCCTTACTACAAGTTCCAACTTCGCAGTCACCGTATCCACTGCATCCACAATGTAGTCATACTCCGTAAAGTCAAAGCTATCCGCCGTATCCGGAAGATAAAAACACTTCCTTGCATTCACCTTACAGTCCGGATTGATTAAGGCAATACGCTCCTTCATCACGTCCACCTTGTCCCGTCCGATGGTATTAGTAAGCGCAATAATCTGACGGTTCAGATTCGACTCACTGACCGTATCACGGTCCACCAGCGTCAATGTCCCGACTCCGGCACGTGCCAGTGCTTCGACCACATATCCTCCGACACCACCGATGCCGAATACCGCCACATGCGCATGCTGTAAACGATTCAGTTTTTCTTCCCCGAGTAGCATCTCGGTACGGATGGTACGTTCCATTTTTTCTTTCTCCCAATAATCACAAAGTATTGGCACTATCAAATATCAATAATTAACCCCACCGGACAATGGTCCGAACCATATACATCCGTATAAATCAGTGCGTCCTGCAACTTCTCCCTCAATGATTCCGATGCAAGAAAATAGTCAATACGCCAACCGGTATTCCGTGCTCTTGCATTCATGCGGTATGACCACCACGAATACGTCACGGTGTCCGGATATAAGGTACGGAAAGTATCCAGAAAACCTGCTTCCAACAATTCCGAAAACTTACCACGCTCCTCGTCTGAGAATCCGGCACTGAAATGATTCGTCTTCGGATTCTTCAGGTCAATTTCCTGATGCGCAACATTCAAGTCACCGCAAATAATCACAGGCTTCTTCGCATCCAGTCCGCAAAGATATGCGCGGAACGCATCTTCCCATTCGCAACGGTACGGAAGGCGGCGTAACTCATCCTGCGAATTCGGTGTATACACCGTCACAAAGTAAAAATTATCGTATTCAAGCGTAATCACTCTGCCCTCATGGTCATGTTCTTCTACACCGATTCCGTAAGCGACCGAAAGCGGCTCGCGCTTGGTAAAAATCGCCGTACCGGAATACCCCTTTTTCTCTGCATCATTCCAATACTGATAATATCCCGGGAAATCTACTTCCAATTGTCCGCGTTGCAGTTTGGTCTCCTGCACACAAAAAATATCTGCATCCATCTCAGCAAAAATCTCCGGGAAGCCTTTCTGCATACACGCGCGCAGACCGTTTACATTCCATGATACAAATTTCATCATTTTCCTCCATAGATCAGCACGTACACATACGCCTGTTCTCTCTTATTGATTTCAAACTCCTTCTCTACGCGGTATCCGTTACTTCCTGCATACTTCTTCACCAGTTCCGGATTCCGCACATAGAGTACCATCACTGCCTCTTTCTTCAGATGCTCCTTTGCCTTTATAAAGAATTTCCGATACAACTGCTCCAGTTCTGCTTGACGGCTCTTATCTGTCACAGTGGGTGACAAGAACGGCATATCCGTAATCAGTTCATCAAACAGATACTCATGCTTAAAGTCAAAGAAATCACGGTTAATATAGTTAGCAAATAATCCCGTGGCTTCGGTATTCTTCCTTGCCTTTTCGATTGCCTCTCCAAAGCTGTCAATACCATACAGATTTCCGACATGCCCCAGCTTTGCACGCTCGATAAGCATCGTGCCGACGCCGCAGAACGGGTCAAGCACCTGTGCATCCTGCTTTAAATAATCCTTTGCAAGTTCCATCGTAAGTGCTGCATTCACCGGACGGATGCTGGCAGCAACTGCCTCGCTTCGGTAAGTAAAGCGCTCATCTGCAAGTGTAAACAGCTTCACCAAGAGATTCAGGCGTCCTTCTTTGTTCTCAATCATGCGGATTTCCAGTTCGTAGTCACTTGTCGAGTTCACCAGCCTGTGCTTTGTCAAGGTTTCAAGCTCTGCTGACAACTGACGGAGGATTTTTCCCTTCTGTTCCTGCTCCAACTTGCCGCGATACTCAATTCGGAACCGATACGCCTGTCCTTTTTCGGCATGACGACGCTCTAAGAACGGCAACAACTCACTCTCAGCAATCACCTTTGCCGCAGTTTTCGCTTCACACGGACACGCCCCCATCCCGGGAATCACAAAAAGTAATTCTTCAAAGGTACGAATTGAAAGCACGTCAGAAAGTCTCTCGGCAATCAATCTTACACCAACGCTGACTTCTTTGTATTTCAACTTGTCACCGAATATCTTCAAAAGCTGTTCCACCGTAACACTAATGTGGTTACGGTTCGTCATCAATACAATCTCTGCCGGCTTGTCTACGCCGGTAAACTTGTGTCTGCTCACACCCACTGCATCCGACAATAGTTCACGTAAGAGCTTACGCTCCTCTGCCCGATGCTTTGTCGTCTCCTCACTTTGTTCTTCTGCCTCCAATGCCTTCAACTGTTCTGTCAGTTCCGGCACATACGCCTCTGAACCAAGCTTCAACAATGCTTCCAAGTACGAGGACCGTACAAATAACTGCTCTTCCTTCACATAAGTCTCGTACAGTGCTTCTTCCGCCTCTTCACAAGGCAACTCACCCAAAATAAGCGCAGCGTTCTTCCTTGCTTTCGCATCCTCGTGTTGTAAAAGGTCAATCAGTACATTTCCCTCTGCATGTAAGGCTTTCAGAATAACACTCCGCTCTTTTTCGCTCTTCTTCAATTCAGCACGAAGAGAGATCAGATTGGCTCTGACCTCTTCTCCTGCACGTAATTTACTTAATAATTCTTCTGTTATGCGAGACATAGATTACTCCACGATTTCCAATGCTACTTCCATCATATCGGTAAAGCTCGTCTGACGTTCATCTGCTGACAATGCTTCGCCACGATAAATGTGGTCAGATACGGTAAAGATACCGAGTGCATTTTTCCCTGCTCTTGCCGCATTCATATAGAGTGCAGCCGTCTCCATCTCAATCGCAAGGATGCCCATACGCTTCCACAGGTCGTTCGCATCCACATTATCATCGTAGAACGTATCACTGGAAAGCACATTTCCCACTACCGCACGCAGGTTCATCTTCTCTGCAGTCTCAACCGCCTTACGAAGCAACGGGAAAGACGCACACGGTGCATAGGTTCCCGGCATCTTAAACTGGCTTGCATAATTGGAATTGGTAGACGCAGTCATTGCGATAATGATATCACGAAGCTTCACTTCATCAGCCAATGCACCTGCGGAGCCGATACGGATAATATTGTCAACATCATAGAAGTTGAATAATTCATAAGAATAAATACCGATGGACGGCATACCCATACCGCTTCCCATCACAGATACTCTTTTTCCTTTATAGTTTCCGGTAAATCCAAGCATATTTCTCACTTCATTAAAACATACAACATCACTCAGATACTTCTCTGCGATAAACTTAGCGCGCAGCGGATCGCCCGGCATCAATACGGTCTTTGCAATTTGCCCTTCGGTTGCTTTGATATGCGGTGTCGGAATGTTACCCATCCTGTACCTCCTTATAAACACATAATAATAGATATATTTTACCCGTATTTTCTTAATAATTCAATCTCAAATTCTCTTGAGGTTCCACATTTCCGGTTGCAAGAATATGAAACCTCAAGAGAATTCTTAATCGGATTCTAATTTGAAACCTGCTCTCTCATATGTTAAGATAATCATAGAACAAAAGCAGAGACTTGTTCTCAGAAAGTGAGGGCAAAACGTGCAATGCACGTTTACAAATTTGTACCTGCGGTCCAAATCTTGCAGGTACAAGAAAGTGAGGAATTTATGAGTAAAAAAACTAAATTCGTTCCGGAAGTTGTACCTGCAAAATCCGGCAAAGGTAAAAAGTTTGTAAAATTCGTTATAGTTGCAAGTGCAATCACCGCAGCAGCACACTTTGTAACCAAAATCATCAAAGAAAACCAAGCATTAGAAAATTCTGATTTTCAGGGTGAACAGCACATCTACCGCTTCACCGGTCACGAAATCATCAAAAAAGAAGGGGAAACCGTTCCGAATATGCGTCTCATAACGACATTCGGCGGTATGTATATCGATATCTCCAAAGCAACCATCCCCTCCGACATCAGCTTCGAGATTGACAGCTTCTGCTCCGGACTCTCCATCCGCATCCCGGAAGGACTCAACGTACAGATTGACTGCACCGGTAACGGTAGCGGCATCTCCGCACCGGACACCCAATACGAAGGTGCCCCGACCCTCTTCATCAGCGGCCGGAACCGCTACAGCGGACTCAGCGTTTTCGTCAAGAACGATGAATCAGACACCCAATCCACAGAAGAAACCATGTAGTTTGTACCTACGAGCTGTCGCAGTTGCGGCAGCTCGTATTCTTTCGTAATTGAGAATGCAGAGCCATCTGAAAACTGTCACTCAGTCCGATGCAGTAATATATTTAGTATCAATGACTGTGGAGGAACGTCGCCCCTTATGTTCCGGCAAGCTCAGCGAAGACGGAATATTAGTGGCGCTACGTTCCGACCAAGTGAGAACGCGTCATGGATACAAATATATAACTGCGTCGGACGTCCAACAATCCCCTAATGACTCTGCATTCGACAAGCAAAACAATAAAGGGTGCCGCAACTGCGACACCCTTCGTATTAGATTCTGTGGATAAACAATCCGCTTCTGAGCTTCGGCTCAAACCATGTGGACTTCGGCGGCATAAGCTTACCGGCATCCGATACTGCAAACAACTCCTGGATGGAAGTCGGATACATTGCAAATGCAACCTTCATATCGAGCGCACATCTTCTTTCAAGTTCTGCTAAACCTCGGATACCACCGATGAAATCAATTCGGTTATCCGTTCTCGGGTCTTCGATACCAAGTACCGGTTTCAACAGGAAATCCTGAAGTACGGATACATCCAGTGCTTCAACCGGATCCTTACGTCCGCTGATCTCTGCCTTCGCAGACAATGCATACCAGCAGTTGTCAAGATACATACCAAATCCAAGCTTGGTGTCCGGTGCATACGCCTTTTCGCCAATCTTCTTTACGTCAAATACCTTACCGATTTCCGCTAAGAACTCTTCGGAAGTTCTTCCGTTCAAATCCTTCACAACACGGTTGTAAGGCATAATCATCAACTGATCTTCCGGGAACAGTACAGACAGGAAGAAATTGAACTCTTCCGTTCCGGTATAACCCGGATTCTCGTTTCTTCTCTTCAGACCAACCTTAACAGCGGATGCTGCACGGTGATGTCCGTCTGCAATATAAATCTGCGAAATCTCTTCGAATGCGCCCTGAATCGTTGCAACCTTATCTGCATCTGCAATCTGCCATACATTATGTACAATACCGTCATCCGCAGTAAACGCATACAACGGTTCGGACTTCTTCGTCTCATTTACAACAGCACTGATTACATCGTTGGAACGGTAAGCAAGGAAAATCGGACCAGTCTGTGCGCTACAGATATCTACGTGACGGATTCTGTCCTGTTCCTTCTCTTCTCTGGTATTCTCGTGCTTCATGATAACATTATTGCAATAATCATCAATGGATGCACATGCAACGATACCGGTCTGGGATCTGCCGTCCATAATCAGCTCGTATACATAGTAGCTTGCTGCGGTGTCATTGACGAACGTACCGTCGGCAATGCGTGCCTCCAGAAGCTCTTTTGCCTTGTCATATACATCAGCGGCATACATATCCTTGCCGTCTTCGAACTGGGTCTCCGGGCGGTCAATATTCAGGAAACTTAACGGTTTTCCCTCTACTGCTGCCTTTGCCTCTGCACGGTTGTACACATCGTACGGAAGCGCTGCTACCTGATCTGCTACTGCTTTTTCCGGTCTGATACACGGAAACGGTTTAATCACTGCCATCGTTTTGTTCTCCTCATATTACATTTCTTAATCGGAGCAAATTTATCTGCTAAAATCTGCATCCGTATTGTATTATATGTCAGTCTTTTCCTGACTGCCCAACACAGCCCCGAAATCCTCAAATTTCGGGGCTGGTGTTATTCCTTATTATCTTATCTCTTGCGTCCCGCAAGCATATCATCATCCAGCTTTACAAGCAAGCGCTTCGAAACAAGCGAATCCTTATTCAGGAAACGCACATCCGAACCGAATCTTACTTCCAGAAGCTTCACGTCAGAGTTGTCATATACTTCACCTTTACCGAAGTATTTGTGAAGAACCATATCGTGCGGCTTTAACTTATTGATCTCATTACGGAGTGCACGTTTCTCGTCAGACTCTCTGGTCGGCTCCTGTCTTACTCTTTCTGCTGCAGGCAGTTCTTCTCCAAACAGGCTGTCAATCAACTCCGGATCATATTCTCTGTCTTCATCATTCTCATCCACAATTCTAACTTCCGGACGTTTTCTGCGGGTAATCATCGTAGTGGATAAGATATCTTCTTTTTCCTCTGCCAGATTGATGTTCTTCAGACGTTTCATCTTCTGGGACATCTCCTGACTTCTTGCATTACTGTAAACCAGCTTATTCTTAACATAAATCAATGCAATCGCAATAATTGCAATAATCACCAATGCTGCGATCATGCCCCACACGAATCGGAAATCTCCGCTGCTCGGGTCGATTGTCGGCATCGGGGTCGGTGTGGCCGGTACTGCAGTCGGAGTCGGACTCGGTGTCGGTTCCGGACTCGGCGTCGGAGTTGCAGGTTCCGGAGTCGGACTCGGCGTCGGGGTCGGAGTCACAGTAGCAATTACTTTGATATAACTGCTGGTTGCCCAACCGCTAATCTCTTCACCCTTCCACTGGAAAACAATGTTGTACCAGAGATTACCGCTCGCTTCATAGACCTCATCGTCCACAATCAACACTTCTTTGTCACTGTCCAATGTTACTCTTTCATCGTTATGGACAATGATATCATATAATCCGTCTCCCGGACCGTAACGCACATTCACTCTCGCGGTGGTTCTTCCCAAGCGGTTCATCACCTGAGTCCCGGTATCGCCATCGGTTGCCTTTGCCTGTAACATCGGAATCATCGCAATCACCAATGCGGCAAACACGAATGAAATTATATTCTTAAGTCGTTTTTTCTTTTTATTCATCCTAATCCTCCGTTATAACCCCACAACAAAACAAGACTTATATCGAGTCTCTTCATTTTATCAATTCTCATACGAAATGTCAAAACAATATCGACAGATAATTATTACAAATCTTTTAATTCTACAACACGGAACAACGGCTGTTTCATATAATCGTGTCTTGCCTCAGCAGACACTCCAAGTCTTGAAAATACATAGATTTCAGCCGGTTTCACCTTTGCCTGCACGCACAATTCGTTGATCATATCCATCTCCTGGACCGTAATACGCTTGTCGTTCCAATCGCAGTATGCAACCAGAATCCGGTTCTCTGCATCTGCAGCAATCACATCCAATTTCCCGGCTTTGCCGTGCCAGCTTCCCCAAGTATCATAATCATTTCGTAAGCGTTTATGTCGCGCCATCAACTTCAGATATTCCAGGCACAACTGAGAAAATGACTCTCTCTGATATGCAAAGAAATCTTCTTTAATCCGCTCGTCAAACACCCACTCTCCCTGTCCGATAGCAATCATGGACTGATTCGGAAAGACAAAACGATACCAGAAATTCAGAAAATTATCCCGTACACGGTATAAACCCTTCTTCACGTTCTCGTTGCTGTCTGTATCCGCAGAGAACACCTTCTCTACGATATCCAACTTAATCAGATTCTTGAGGTACACGCTGATTTTCGCACGGCTGAACGCAGTACGCTCATAAATATCATTTAATTTGTTCTTGCCGGATGCCATCGCTGCCAGAATCGCATTGTACGCCGCAAGTTCTCGCAGTTCCAGTTTCAGGATGGCTTCTGCCTCCGCATATAACGGAGCATTCTCCACAAGGAATAATTGTTTGATATTATAGGCTACCGTCTTTCGGTCATCCCAAAGTTTGAGGTACTTCGGCACACCGCCAATGACTGCATTTACCGCAATACAATCTTCAATCGACATACGCGGGAACCAATTACCGATCTCCATGAAACTTAATTCCTTTAGTTTCATGAAATTGGTGATGAACTTTGCTGTCATCCCAAGTTCCTGCACCATCTCATTCTCTACCCAGTTTACAGACGAGCTGCAAAGCAGGAACATCACATTGCCAAAATATTCACGGTTTGCAAGAATATGATAAATCGCTTCTGCCAGTTCACCTTCCTTCATTCCCAGATGAAACTCGTCCAGAACAATCAGTCGTTTTCCGTCCTGACCTTCGCTCCGGCGTACTACACTATTCAAAACTTCGGCGTAATCCAGCTCATCAATTCCCTTTAACGGTTGTCCGGGATATGCACTCTCCAGTTCTTCGGACATGCAAAACATCTGCTCCCGGAAGGAACACTCCCGGAGCAGATAATAATATGCATTTTTCTCTTTTAAGAACTCAGCAATCAGAGCCGTCTTTCCCATCCCGGCTCTTCCGTATAAGATAACCAAATTGCTTCTGTCGGTAGCAAATATATCTTCCAGTGCTTTTCGTTCGGTATTTCTTCCGATAAACATGGGCATCCTCCCAGTCCTTGTCTTACATACGATCCGGTGCTTCGATTCCGAGGAATCCGATACAGGTCTCCATAATCTTAAGTACCAGCGCAATCAATGCAATCCACGCTGTCTGCGTGTTCTTGTCTGTCTCAGCAATAATCTTGTTCTCATGATAGAAGGTGTTAAATCCGTCTGCAATCTCATACAGGTACTGGCATACCTTATGCGGTGCCAATTCCTCTGCTGCATGTTCTACCATATCATTGAAACGGGAACAGATTAACATCAGCTTCTGTTCAGAATCCGGACGATTGTCTCTGTTTCCTTCCGGAATTGCATCGCATACACTGCCACCCATTTCTTTGTACTTCGCAAGAATGGATTTGATACGAACCATCGTATAAAGCAGGTACGGTCCGGTATTTCCTTCAAATGAAGTAAAGCGGTCTACGTCGAATACATAATCTTTGGTTGCCTGATTGGAAAGGTCGCCGTATTTGAGTGCTGCAAGTCCTACCTTCTCCGCAATCTCACGTGCCTCATCCTCTGCCATCTCACGGTTCGACATAATCTTATCGTATACCGCGTCACTTACACTCTGAATCAGGTTATCGAGACGCATAACACCGCCGTCACGGGTCTTGAACGGCTTACCGTCACTGCCGTTCATTGTACCGAATCCGATGAAGGTAAGCTTCACGTCATCGCCGACCAGCTTGGTCTTCTTTGCACAACGGAATACTCTCTCGAAATACAGTTCCTGACGCTTATCTACTACATAGATAATATGCTTCGGATCAAACAGTTTCACACGTTCTACAATCGTTGCGAGATCTGTCGTATCGTAAAGAGTTGCACCATTTGACTTTAACAGCATACACGGAGGCATTTCTTTCGTATCAGTCTCTTCTTTAACATCAACTACCAGTGCACCTTCACTGATACGTGCATAGCCCTCTTCTTTCATGTACTTAATCATATCCGGAATATATGGCTGTGCATCGCTTTCCTTCTTCCAGAGTTCGAAAAATACATTCAGCTTATCATACAAACGCTTGATATCCGGTACGGAAATATTGATGATGTGCTCCCAGAGAGCATAATATCCGCGATTGCCATTCTGCAGTTCATATACAGCGGTCTGGGCTTTCTTAAGAAATGCTTCATCTTCCTTAGAACGCTTGCTGGCGGTCGGATAAATCTGTTCCAATTCAGCAGCAGTAAACGGGGCCTCTTTCGGATACTCACCGGAAAAGTCCGGATCAAAATACGGAAGCTCAGGTTCCTTATCTTCCATATATGCAATAATCAGACCCATCTGAAGTCCCCAGTCACCAAGGTGAGCATCACCCACTACCGAATGTCCCATGAATTTCAAGATACGCTTGATACTTTCACCGATAATTGCAGGGCGAAGATGACCAACATGAAGCGGCTTTGCTACGTTTGCTCCGCCGTAATCTACTACCATGCTCTTCGGTTCTGCAGCCATATCAGCACCAAGACGTTCATCTGCCGCCATCTTGCAGAGGTAATTGCACACAAATTCCGGATTCAGGTCTATATTGATGAATCCCGGCATAACTGCCTCAATCTTTGCAAACATAGCGCAACCGTTTAACTTCTCAACCAACTCGTTCGCAATCATAATCGGGGCTTTTTTATATTGTTTCGCAGCAACCATTGCACCGTTACACTGATACTGACACAAATCCGGTCGGTTCGATACCGAAGCATTGCCGAATCGCTCCTCATAACCACACTCTGCAAAAGCTGTACGTAATTCTTCCGAAATCAAATCAATTAACTTTTTCATACTTCCTCCAAAAAAACAAACCTAGATTTAACATAGGTACTCTATCACAAATCTTACCACTTGTAAAGAAAAAAGCGTCCGGCAAATGCCGAACGCTTGTATTTTGTTATCTTCCGTATCAATCCGGCATAATGATTGCCGCAATGATGTATGCTAGAAGTCCGCATCCACCACAAAATGCAAACAATACCCAAATCAAACGAACCAAAGTAGGATCCACATTCAAATATTCACCAATACCGCCGCAAACACCGGCAATCTTACGATTTACAGAAGATTTACAAAGTTTCTTACCATCCATCATATCATACGCTCCATTTCCTGCTGTCGTCTCAAATTTCCTTATTTCGTCGACAGCACTTTGTCTGTGTTTCATGTTATAAGCTCATTTTACCCAGCTGTATTCATAAGTCAAGGGACTTAATCATTTTCTAATCATTCCCTTAACAATCCTTATTTTTTGGCACTGACACGTTTCTGTAATTCCACAATCAGCAACGGCAACAACGACAAAATTGCCGTCATCACCCACTGTGTTCCGTTCATTGGTTCTGTATGAAATACCGTGTTCATCGGCTCTGCCATAATCACCAGCACCTGTAACACCACCCCGGTTGCAAAGGCCAGATTCATACGGAAGTTACTCAGCAGTCCCACGCGAAACACCGACTCCTCACTACGCATATTATAGGCATGCACCAATTGCGACAGACTTAACACGGCAAAGGTCATGGTCTGACCGCCGATTGCAAATGCAATCAACGCAAGCATCCCGATCATGATTCCCTCAAATAAAATCCTTGCAATCATCCCATCAGCGAACAAGCCGGATTTTGCAGAGATGGGTCTTCGTTTCATTACAGATGGTTCCGGCGGTTCTACTCCGAGCGCAATCGCCGGAAGCGAATCTGTCACCAGATTCACCCACAACAACTGGACCGCGGCTAATGGTGTCGGAAGTTTACATAATATGGCAAGCAGTATGGTCAGGATTTCTCCAATATTACTCGACAGAAGGAAATGCACGGATTTTCGGATATTGTCGTAAATGCATCTTCCTTCCCGGACTGCTTCCACAATTGTTGCAAAGTTATCATCCGTCAGCACCATATCCGCCGCTGATTTTGCAACATCGGTTCCGTTCTTCCCCATGGCACAGCCTATATCTGCATTTTTCAGTGCCGGAGCGTCATTGATTCCGTCACCGGTCATCGCAACTACTTCACCATTTGACCGGAATGCATTCACAATTCTTACTTTATGCTCCGGTGATACTCTGGCAAATACTGAACACTGTTTCACAGCTGCTTTCAGTTCATGATCTGACATTGCCTGCAACTCATTGCCTGTAATCACCTTTCCATCTGCAATGATTCCAAGTTTCTTTGCAATTGCCGCTGCAGTCATTGCGTGATCACCGGTTACCATGACAGGTCGGATTCCTGCAGATTTGCAGACTGCCACTGCCTCTCTGCTTTCCTCACGCGGCGGATCCAGAAATCCAATCAAGCCGAGAAATGTGTACCCTCTCTCATCGGTTCCAACTCCGGTTCCCGCCGGCTGTTCTTTTTGTATTACTGCCAGCACACGCAGTGCCTGACCAGCCATCTCACCATGTAACCTGGCCAATTGTTCTTTTCTTCTCACATCCAGGGGCATATCTTTTCCGTCCAGCCGACACGACGTACACATCGGCAGCAGATAATCAAACGCCCCCTTCACCACTTCAAAACATCTGCCTTCTGAGCTTCTATGTAAACTGTTCATTCGTTTCCGTCCGGAATCAAACGGAACCTCACCGATGCGGCGACAACGGTTTCGAATCTCAGCCACAGCCACTCCACACTCTTCTGCTGCACGAAGAATCGCCTGTTCCATCGGGGAGCCACTTATATTCTGCTTTCCATCTGTTGATGCATTGCTACAGAGTACCGCTGCCTCCAACAATGCCTTTCTCTCCGGCAATTCCATAGAAACCGGCACCACCCCCCGTCCTGCTACAGCATATTCCGTCAGGGTCAATAAGTTTTTCGTTAACGTTCCTGTCTTATCGGAACAAATTACACTTGCACTGCCGAGTGTCTCAACTGCCGCCAGTTTCCGGATAATTGCCCGTTTCTTTGCCATACGTTGCACACCAATGGACAGCATAATTGTCACAATTGCAGGCAATCCCTCGGGAATTGCAGCTACTGCCAGACTGACTGCTGTCATGAACATAGTAAATGCCGGTCTCCCCTGTAAAAGACCAATCAAAAAAATCACAACACAAATAATAATTGCTGCAACACCAAGATACCGACCCGCATCCGATAGTTTTTTCTGTAAGGGCGTTTCTTTGTCTTCCCCCTGCTGTATCATTTGCGCAATCCTGCCCGTTTCGGTCTGCATTCCGGTTGCTGTCACAATGCCGTACCCATGACCCGCTGTCACCAGCGTCATGGAATATGCCATGTTTTTGCAGTCCCCCGGAATCATATCTTCATTTCCGACAAATGCTGCATTTTTCTTAGCAGCCTTGGATTCCCCGGTAAGCGAAGACTCATCAATTTCCAGGTTAGTACTTTCTAATAGCCGGATATCTGCCGGAACTAACGCTCCCGCCTCCAAATACACAATATCACCAGCGACCAGTTCACGTGATGCGATTCTGCTTCTCTTTCCGTCACGAAGCACTTCTGCCCCCGGAGCAGACAACTGTTTCAATGCTTCAATCGAACGTTCCGCCTTTGTCTCCTGCACTACCCCGAGGACTGCATTAAGGATTACAATCAAAAGAATGATTGCACTGTCTGCAAAATCTGCTTCGCCTTCCCAGACAGACACCCCGTATGATATCCCTGCTGCAGCTAACAGTACCAATATCATAAAATCTTTAAACTGTTCTAAGAAACGGCGCAACAGGCTTTTTTTCTTTTTTTCCGTCAATTCATTTGCTCCGTTTTCCCTCAAACGTTTTTCTGCTTCCTTTGCAAGTAGACCGGTTGCCGGTTCCGTTCCCAACTCCCGCAACACCATTTCCTTCTTCATGGCATGATATTTTTGCATCGCCATTATCCCTCTGTACTGTCAGCTATTCCATTCACTATATGAAAAACAGGCAAATTTCATACCGATGCATGGACATTTGGGAACATCTGTGGTAATATAGTATTATCTATCCGCCGGCATCTGGCTCCGGCAATGTGAAACACAACGTGGAGGTATAACAAAATGGAAAATAAAAATCCCATCGTAACCATTACCATGGAAAACGGTGATATCATGAAAGCGGAGCTGTATCCTGAAATTGCTCCCAATACAGTAAACAATTTTATCTCCCTGATTAACAGCGGCTTCTATAACGGTCTGATTTTCCACCGTGTCATTGCAGGCTTCATGATTCAGGGCGGCTGTCCGGACGGTATCGGTACCGGTGGTCCGGGTTACTCGATTCCGGGCGAATTTGCCATGAACGGTTTCAAGAATCCGCTCCGTCATACAAAAGGCGTGCTTTCCATGGCACGTTCTCAGCATCCGGATTCTGCCGGATCCCAGTTCTTTATCATGCATGAAGATTCTCCGCATCTTGACGGCGCTTACGCTGCATTTGGTAAGGTAATCGAAGGTCTTGACATCATCGACAAGATTGCAATGGTTGATACTGATTGGTCCGATCACCCTACGCTTACCCAGCGCATGGCTTCCGTAACCGTTGACACACTCGGCGTTACTTATCCGGAACCGGAGAAGTTGGCACGCTAAGATTCCTGTACATGCTTTCTGATTGGAGGTAATTATGGCAGATAACAAAATCAAATACGCGCCGATACTTCCTTTTGATGTTTCTTATGGCGAGCACTTTGCCATGTATGATAATACGGTCTATCACAAAGACAACAATGTCTGTAACGAAGCACATATCTGCATGGAAAGTGGTAATGTCTATAAGTTTTTCCGTTGCGCAGTACAGGAACCATACCCTGTCGGCGGCAACTAACCGATTCTTAACAACTGATTATATTTTGCGGTGCGCTCCGATCTCGAGGGCGCACCGGTTTTTATTTGTCCTGCATTGACCGCAACACTCAAATCTGCAATAAAACTATCCTCCGTCTCTCCGGAACGATGTGATATCACTGCATTCCATCCCTGTTTCTGCGTCAACTCAATCGCATTCAGTGTCTCTGTCAAGGTTCCAATCTGGTTTAACTTAACCAATACGGCATTTGCCGCCTGTAATTCAATTCCCTTTTTAATCCTGTCTACATTTGTGACAAACAAATCGTCTCCGACCAGCTGGATTCTGTTCCCTAACGTTCGATTCAACTGTTGCCAATTTCCCCAGTCTTCCTCTGCCAGTCCATCCTCCAGCGAACGGATGGGATACTTTTGTACCAATGCATCCCAATATGCAATCAGCTCCTCTGCTTCAAAGACTTTTCCGGATTTCCAGAACAAATATCGCCCTTCTTGACCGTTCTTCTTCGCCTCTTCATACATTTCTGTTGCCGCCGCATCCAGAGCCAATTGAAAGTCTGTTCCCGGACGATATCCTGCAGTTTCGATTGCCCGCATAATATACTCCAGTGCGGCTTCATCGGAGGACAGTGCCGGTGCATATCCCCCCTCGTCTCCCACACCGGTCGAGTAGCCATCTGTCCGCAACAGCTTTCCCAAGGTGTGAAACACGTTGCAACACTGTTCCAGTCCATCAGCAAAATCAGCTGCACCCACAGGCATAATCATAAATTCCTGTATATTCATAGAAGAATTCGCATGTTTTCCGCCGTTCATGATATTCATCATTGGAACCGGAAGCAGATGCGCATTGGCACCACCCAGATAACGGTACAACGGAATCCCAAGTGCAACCGACGCAGTGCGTGCACAGGCAAGAGATACTGCAAGCATCGCATTTGCACCCAGTCGCGCCTTATTCGGAGTGGCATCTGCCTCTAACATGATCTGGTCAATCTTTCGTTGTTCCGTGCAATCCATGCCCTGCAGCAACTCATTGATTGCACCATTCACATTACTTACCGCACACTTTACTCCTTTCCCTCCAAACCGTTCGTCACCATCCCTCAATTCCACCGCCTCGTATGCACCGGTAGAAGCCCCGGATGGTACCGACGCTCTTCCTCTGACACCATCGTTCAATATTACCTCTGCCTCTACGGTAGGATTCCCTCTGGAATCCAGAATCTCTCGTGCAATCACCCGTTCAATTTTCATATTGTGACACCCTTTCTTTTATAAACTAATAAGAATATATCCATCTTTCGCAAAATTATTGGTTGCTGCTTGAAAATCTTTGCCCGCAGAATAAAAAAAGGTGTTGCCAAATTTGGCAACACCCTCTGATTCATTTTTACCAGTGACGTGCATAGAAACAATGACCACCGAGCACATAATACTTGTAGTATTTACTGTAATCTGCTTTTCGCAAAGAAATAAAGAACAGATAATCATCAATATTGTTATATCCTGCTGCTGCATGTACAGCTGCCTGCCGGCATTCTTCGTCTGCCAGATTCCAGAACTGCTCTACACGACCGGAATTCGCACCGGAAAACTGTCCCGGAGCATAAATAACTTCATGCAGCGTCGTTCCCCAGTAACCATCCAAAATACGGTTAATGATAACGTTTGCTACTGCAACCTTGCCTTCATAGCTCTCGCTCAATGCTTCCATTGCAATAACTACCGACATCAGATATAACTCTTCATCCGTAAACTCCATCGGTGCACGGTTCACTACCGGAGGTTTGGACTTCTTCGAATGTTCCAACGCCTTAGCGTAAGCTTCAGCACGGACTCTCGCTTCCTCTTCTTCCATCGTAAGAGCTGTAGCCAGATTGGTCTTGCTGTCACAGTAATCAGAAGAAACATATGCTACGGTATCTTCATCGTACTGAATTGCAAACCAGCCATCTTCCGACTTGTCGGGATACCAGGTATATACTTCAGTTCCATATGCCTGACCGATAATCTTGCAGTCGGTATTTGGCTTGGAACGCACATTCATGGAACCCGCCTGAATTACAACCTGAAATGCCTGATTTTCATCAAAATACTGTAACGCCGCTTCATCCATATACAAGTATTCATTATTTACATAACCTGTAACCTTACCGGATTCCACCTTAGTCCAGCCATCCAGACGCTCGATAATCTTTGCATAGGAATTCTTGCGGAGCTTACCAATAATCTCACTATCAATCGAAGCTTCACTCCGCACATTCATGAACTCTTCTACCTTCGGAGCAACATAATTGCTGGTCACCGGAATCTCAATCTCTTTATACCAATCTTCTACGGCAAATAAACCAATCAAAGTATTCTCTGCCGGATACCCCATCAGTTCCAGAATCTCATCAGACGATTCGGACTGGGCCTGTAACCACAGATTCAGTTTCCTGGCTTTTCTGCTCTCTGCTCTTGCAACCCCATCCTCACTGCCGCTATCGGTATAAGCAGTTACTGTCCCTGGTTCTGCCGCTGCTGCTTTTCGTACACCGGATGGACACAACAAGCAAACTGCCAACAACGCCAGCAGGAAAAATATCCGATTCAAATATTTTGCTTTCATGTTTTCCATGTCGTTCCTCATCTCAAATCATGAATTTGTTACGAAAATATTACGATGATTTTAGCAAGAATTCTCTAAATTGTCAAGTAAATCAAGCCTTTGCCCGATATTAGACAGTATTCGACATGGTTCGTATCATAAAAATACATAGCAAAACCGCGCATCCAATACGATGCGCGGTTTATTGATTCTGGATTTATTTATGCACAAATTCCTTATAAGAACAGCAATCCGCCCTTCTTTGCCTCTTCTCTTACATCATCCGGCCATACTGAAGACTGAACCTCCGCGATGTGTGCCTTACGAAGGAAGAACATGCAGATACGGGACTGACCGATACCTCCGCCAATCGTATACGGAAGTTCTTTGTTAAGCAATGCTTTCTGGAACGGAAGTTCTGCACGATCCATGCAACCGGAAATCTCAAGCTGTTTCTTAAGGCTGTCTTCGTCTACACGGATACCCATGGAGGATAACTCCAGTGCAATATCTAATACAGGATAATATACGATGATATCACCGTTCAATGACCAGTCATCATAGTCCGGTGCTCTGCCATCGTGCGGCTTTCCTGAAGCAAGTGCACCGCCAATCTGCATGATAAATACGGCACCCTTTAACTTCGCAATGTTGTACTCACGTTCCTTTGCGGTTGCATCCGGATACATATTCTCAAGTTCCTGCGTTGTTACGAAAGAAATCTCTTTGGGCAGAATCTCTTCAATATAATCATACTTATCTGCAATATAGTGCTCTGTATCCTTCAACGCCTGATATACCTTCCGTACCACATGACGCAAGGTCTCCTCGTTGCGCTCATCCTTCAGGATTACTTTCTCCCAATCCCACTGATCCACAAAAATGGAGTGGATATTGTCGGTATCCTCATCACGACGGATTGCATTCATATCGGTATAAAGACCCTCACCATAAGCGAAACCGTATTCCTTCAATGCAAGTCTCTTCCACTTTGCAAGAGAATGTACAATCTCAACTTCTCTGTCATTCTGTTCCTTCACACCAAAGCGTACCGGACGTTCCACGCCGTTCAGGTTATCGTTCAGACCGCTCTCCGGATACACAAACAACGGTGCGGATACACGGGTCAGATTCAGGAGTCTTGCGAGCTGGCGTTCAAAGTGATCCTTGATGCTCTTAATCGCGCCCTGCGTCAACTTGATGTTCAGTTCTGATTTGTAATCTTTCGGAATGACTAACCTTTCCATAGATGCCCTCTTTTCTAAAAAAAAATCTGCGGATAATTATACTTTATTTACTGCATTATTTCAACTGTTTTCTATTTTCTGCATTGCCTTCTTGAATTGAAATACAAACAATATCGCAGTAAAGGTCACTGCGGTAAGATCTGCAATCGGCTCTGCGGTAAATACGCCGCGGGTTGGATCACTGATGATATGCGGCATAATATAAATCAATGGCAGTATCAAGACAAATTTCCGTACGACTGCCACGATAACAGAACAACCGGCTTTTCCGAGCGACACGAAGGTCATCTGACAGGCAATTTGGATACCGAACATCACCATACCACTGAAGTAAATCCGAAGCATCGGAGCAGTAAAATCAAGCAATGCCTCATCTGGTGTAAACAGGGATGCAAAGCTTCGCGGGAACAGCATCACACAGCTCCAAAGAATTACAGAATAGCTCAAACAGGTTACAAGCAGAAGCCGGAATGTCTTCTTCACACGTACCACATCTCCTGCTCCGTAGTTGTAGCTTAAGATGGGCTGTGCCCCCTGTGCAATGCCCTGCGCCGGAAGCATTGCAAACTGCATCACGCTGCTTAAGATTGTCATCGCACCGACTGCAATATCTCCGCCATATTCTAACAAAGAAGAATTAAAGCAAACAGCAATTACACTCTCGCTTGCCTGCATTATAAAAGTCGCTGTTCCAAGTGCCAGACAAGGAAGCAGAACACGTGGTGAAAGAGTCAGATATTTCGTCTTAATACGAAGCAAGGTTTTCTTACCGAACAGAAAACTCACACCCCAGATACAGGAACATGCCTGTGACAATATGGTTGCCAGCGCTGCGCCCTGTACCCCCATATCAAGTGCGTAAATAAGAATCGGATCAAGGATAATATTTGCCCCCGCGCCGATCAGTACCGATATCATAGATATCTTCGTGAAGCCCTGTGCTGAGATAAATGCATTCATACCGAGTGTTAATTGTACAAATACGGTACCAAGCGCATAGATACTCATATAACTTGTCGCATATTCAATCGTATTCTCACTGGCTCCGAATGCAAGCAAAAAATCCCGGTTCCAAATCAGAAGCACAGCAGTCAGAATCACTGAAATCACTAACTGCAGTGCGAAACATGCGCCCAATATTTTCTCCGCACTCTCAACATCCTTTTTCCCCATGGAAATCGAAGCCCTTGGTGCACCACCGGAACTTACGAGTGCCGCGAACGCAGACACAATTAAAATGATCGGCATACAGACACCTACTCCCGTGAGCGCAAGATCACCCACCTCGGGCATATGTCCGATAAAAATACGGTCTACGATGTTATACAGCATATTGATGAGCTGTGCCACCACGGTCGGAACAGCAAGACGGAACAGCAATTTTCCGATTGGAGCTGTCGCCAGCATTTCTTTGTTGTTTTTCATAATTACCTCTAAATTTATTGAACTTATTTTAATATATCAGTTCGCATCTTCACTTGCAAGTTTTATGCAACAGTTGCAGCACATCGGTATACAAGCAATTCCATTTTCCCCCTTGCAGAAACCCATAAAACAGAGTATCATGTTACAGGACTTACAATAATGATTACATAGCAGACACATAAACTGCTACAGGAGGATTCTCATGAAATTATGGGGCGGACGCTTCACCAAAGAAACCAACCAACTGGTGCATGACTTCAATGCATCCATTTCCTTTGACAAACGATTCTGGAGACAGGATATCCGCGGAAGTATCGCTCATGTAACCATGCTGGCAAAGCAAGACATTCTGACCGATGCAGAACGCGATGCAATTATAGAAGGTTTGACCGGAATTCTGAACGACATTGATTCCGGTGCATTGACGATTGATGAAAGCTACGAAGATATCCATAGCTTCGTAGAGGCAACCTTAATCAGCCGCATCGGCGAAACCGGTAAGAAGCTCCACACCGGCCGTAGCCGTAACGATCAGGTTGCATTGGACATGAAGCTGTATGTGCGAGATGAGATTACAGAGCTTCGTACTCTCGTACTCGAACTGCTCACTACTCTGCAATCCATTATCAAAGAAAACATCGACACCTACATGCCGGGCTTTACTCACCTGCAGAAGGCACAGCCGCTTACACTGGCTCATCATCTTGGTGCGTATTTTGAGATGTTCCGCCGTGACGATACCCGTCTTAGCGACATCTTTGACCGTATGAACTACTGCCCGCTCGGTTCCGGTGCACTTGCAGGAACAACCTATCCGCTGGACCGTGAATATACCGCTCAGCTCCTTGATTTTACCGCAGCAACCGCAAACAGTATGGATTCCGTGGCAGACCGTGATTATCTGATTGAATTGCTTTCTGCGCTCTCCACCATCATGATGCACTTGAGCCGTCTGTCCGAGGAGATTATCATCTGGAACACGAACGAATACCGCTTCGTAGAGCTTGATGATACTTACTCCACCGGTAGCAGTATCATGCCACAGAAAAAGAATCCGGACATCGCCGAGCTGATCCGTGGCAAGACCGGACGCGTTTATGGTGCACTGGTTTCGATTCTGACGACCATGAAGGGACTTCCGCTTGCCTATAACAAAGACATGCAGGAAGATAAAGAACTTACCTTTGATGCCATTGATACAGCAAAAGGCTGCATTACCCTGATGAGCGGTATGCTGGCAGCAACCCGCTTCAACAAGAACGCAATGGCAGCAAGTGCAACCGGCGGTTTCACCAATGCCACCGATGCAGCTGACTATCTGGTAAATAAAGGCGTTCCGTTCCGTGATGCACACGGCATCATCGGTCAGCTGGTACTCACATGTATCGAGAAGAATTGTTCTCTCGATGAGCTTTCCCTGGACGATTATCGTTCGATCTCCGACGTGTTCGACAACGATATCTACGAAGCAATCTCCCTTACCACCTGTGTGGAGAAGCGCAACACCAAGGGTGCCCCGGGTACACAGGCTATGAAGGAGTATGTTACTGCAAATGAGGTATATCTGAAGAACCGCAAATAACCCAAATTCTTCGATTCAAACAACCTATAATAAAAATATAGTCCCGTAAGATACTCTGACGCATCTCAGAGCGACTTACGGGACATTTTTTACGCCATATGCTTAATTATATCTTGTTTTAACTTCTTGAGTATTGCTTTGTTTGTGCGCTTTTCGCGCATCTTTACTCATTCTTCCGGTCTTCCATGCTTACATATGGGCGTTCCGGCATAACATTGCGGTACGCAGGACGAATAATCTTACCGACATTAATTAACTCCTCAATACGGTGCGCACTCCAGCCGGCAACTCTGGCAATCGCAAAGAGCGGTGTATATAGTTCCACCGGAAGTCCCAACATACGATATGCAAATCCGCTGTAGAAATCCACATTGGCACTGACACCCTTATAGATACTTCGCTTCTGTCCAATCACTTGGGGAGCCAGACGTTCTACCTTCTCATACAGGCCGAACTCCTCGGAACGTCCCTTCGCTTCAGAAAGCTCCTTTACAAAACCACGGAACACACGCGCACGCGGGTCAGAGATTGAGTACACCGCATGACCCATACCATAAATCAGTCCGGCATTGTCAAATGCTCTCTTCTCCAGCAACGCAGTCAGGTATGCACTGATTTCTTCATCATCCTTCCAATCCTTTACCTGCTTCTTCATATCCCGGAACATCTCAACCACCTTGATGTTCGCACCACCATGCTTCGGTCCCTTTAAGGAGCACAGTGCTGCTGTCATCGCAGAATATGTATCCGTACCGGAAGAAGTTACAACGTGTGTGGTAAAAGTCGAATTGTTACCTCCTCCGTGTTCTGCATGCAGTACTAACGCCATATCGAGTACCCGTGCCTCTAACTCAGTAAACTGACCGTCCGGACGTAACATATGTAAAAAATTCTCCGCAGTAGATAATTCCGGCTTCGGACGGTGAATGATTAAACTCTGTCCTTTCTTGTAATGGTTATACGCATGATATCCGTATACTGCAAGCATCGGAAACAGGGAAATCAACTGCAGACACTGGCGAAGCACGTTGCTAAGTTCCGTATCATTCGCATACTTGTCATAAGAATGTAACGTCAATACACTTCGTGCCAGTCCGTTCATCATATCGGCGGTCGGAGCCTTCAGGATAACATCGCGGACAAAATTCTTCGGCAAAGTCTCGTAGCTTGCCAGTAACCGCTTAAACTCTTCCAACTCCTCTGCCGTCGGAAGTTCTGCAAATAAAAGCAGATAGGTAATCTCTTCAAACCCAAATCGTTTTGTCACATCCAGATCTTTAATAATCTCCTCAACATCATAACCACGATAAAACAACTTACCGTCACAAGGAACACTTTCTCCGTCTACCATCTTACTCGCCCGGATTTCTGATATCTCGGTAAGACCGGTCAGGACTCCCTTGCCATTCAGGTCTCGCAAGCCCCTTTTTACATCATATACTTTATATAAATCTAAATCGATCTGTTCTCTCTCGAAACATAACTTTGCAAGTTCTCTTACATCACTTTTCTTTCCTGCCAAATTCGTTTTCTCCATTCTACGCCTTTCCGAGCTCTGCTCTTACGGTTTCCCGTCTGCTAAACAAACCTGTCATATCACAGGCAACAACTACACTTACATCCGAAATGCACAAAAGTGATAAAACTTTTATTGTTTTATCACAGTACAATGCTAACGCAAGTATACCCTACAAAATGATTTCCTGTCAACGTTTCCATCTCTTTACAATTGTTAATTTTCTGTGTACTGCTGTTATCCGTCCCTGAAACTAACGGACATTTTTGTTCTTGTATTACATATATTATAGAAAACTAAAATAAATATTCCCGTGTTTACGGGTACCTTCTGCCGAAAAGTAGCAAATTTAGAGGGATAACAGAAAGGAGTCCTTATGCTGATACATACCGTTGCCCCCGGTGAAACTCTTACTTCCATTGCTGCAGAATATAATCTTACCTCGCTTTACCTTGAACGTATCAACGAGCTTCCCAACCCCGAATCCCTTGTAGTCGGTCAGGATATTGTCGTTGCTTACACCGACACCATTCATACCGTAGTCGCAGGTGATACTTTGACTTCTCTGGCAGAACGCTACGGCGTCTCGCTTCTTACCCTGCTTCGCAACAACCCTTCTGTTGCTGCACGTACACCCTTCACGGACGGTAGCATCACTCTGTTCCCCGGCGAAAGTATCATCATCCGCTTCTCTGACCAGACTGCCTCTGTCCGTAATCCTATCTCTGTCATCGGTTACGCCTATCCGAATATTAACCGTGAAATCCTGCGACAAACCCTACCATTTCTGACCTACCTTTCAATTTTTACCTACGGCTTCACCTTCGAGGGTGAACTAGTTACCGTAGATGACACAGAATTGATTGCGATTGCCCGTTCCTACGGCACCGCCCCCATCCTCCTGTTCTCAACCCTCGGTCCGGACGGACAATTTAACAACAACCTATCTTCTGCCCTGTTTGCAAGTCCTGAGTTACAGAACCGCATCATCAATGCTCTGATTCAGACCATGCAGGAGAAGGGATATTACGGTCTGGATATCGACTTTGAATTTGTCCTGCCGGAAGAACGGGAAGCATATATTGCCTTCGTCACACTGCTTACTGAACGTTGCAATGCAGCAGGGTTTGAGGTACTGGTTGCCCTTGCGCCAAAGACCTCAGCAGCGCAGCGCGGACTTCTCTACGAATCCCATGACTACGGCGGACTTGCCGCTGCTGCTAACACCGTTCTTTTGATGACCTACGAATGGGGCTATACTTACGGTCCGCCACTTGCTGTCGCTCCGATTCCGAATGTTCGTCAGGTACTCGATTACGCAGTTACCGAGATTCCGCCCGAAATCATCTTCATGGGCATCCCGAACTACGGCTATGACTGGCCGCTTCCCTATGAACGCGGAGTAACCCGCGCCCAGTCACTCGGCAATGTTGCCGCCGTGGAGCGTGCTGCGCAATACGGTGCAACAATCTCCTTTGATCCGACTGCACAGGCACCGTTTTTCTACTACACAGCGGAAGACGATACCCCACATGTTGTCTGGTTCGAAAATGCCCGAAGCATCGAAGCCAAGCTGAATCTCATTGTGGAATATGGCTTCCGCGGTGCCGGCTACTGGAATGTCATGCGTTGGTTCCCACAGAACTGGCTTGTGGTGAATCTGCAGTTCGAGATACAGACTTTACTGCCGGTAACTCTTCAATAGTTACGCACAGAACACGTCCGGACTTTTTGTGCAAAAAATAATTGACAGTAATTCTTAACATAATATAATAAGTATTGTATTTTGAAACCTACCTACGGAGGAACCTATGAAACCTTACGCAATTTCTGAACTTTATGATCTTGAACATACAATCGCAGCTCCCCTCTTTGCTACGGCAGATTACCCTTGGGAGCTCCTTCCGAAAATCAATTCCTACATCGCAGAACTCGGTGCAACCCTCTCTGAAGATGACTATAATCACCCTTCTGAGAACATCTGGGTACACAAGACCGCAAAAGTCGCTCCGACCGCCAGCCTGAACGGTCCGCTGATTATCTGCAAGGACGCTGAGATCCGTCACTGTGCATTTATCCGCGGCAATGCCATCGTAGGTGAGGGTGCTGTAGTCGGCAATTCCACTGAGCTCAAGAATGTTATCCTCTTCGACAAGGTTCAGGTGCCGCATTACAACTATGTCGGCGATTCCATTCTCGGGTTCAAGTCCCACATGGGTGCAGGCTCCATTACCTCCAACGTAAAGTCCGACAAGACTTTGGTTAAGGTGAACGTAGGCAACGGCGAGCGCATTGAGACCGGTCTGAAGAAGTTCGGTGCCATGCTCGGTGACAATGTAGAAGTCGGTTGTGGCTCCGTCCTCAATCCCGGTACGGTCATCGGACGTTGCAGTAACATCTATCCGCTTTCTTCCGTGCGCGGCTTCGTTCCTGCAAATTCCATCTACAAAAAACAGGGAGAAGTTGCAGAGAAGCACTAAAAAAAAGCCCTTTCAAGGGCTTTTTCTTATCTCAAAAATCCGTTTACAATCTGTGCTTCCGCCTCTGCCTCAGTAAGACCCAAAGTCATCAGCTTCGTAATCTGTTCTCCTGCAATCTTACCGATTGCTGCCTCATGAATCAGGCTCGCTTCGAGGTGATTTGCCGTAATCTCCGGTATCGCACTCACACTGCCCTGATCCATCAGGATGGCATCACACTCGGAGTGACCCATGCAACGGTTGTTACCGTTAATGCGTGACACAAAAATCTGATGTGACTCATCTTTTGCTACCGAACGGGAAATCAGATTCGCTTTACACTCGTCACCGTTCATATCTACCACAAAGTCGGTCTTCGCGTACTGCTTCCCGTGTGTCATAATCTTCTCTTTGATGATGAGGGTTGCGCGGTCCTTCAGCTCTGCTGTCGTGGTCCGTACGGTCGAATCCACACCCTTAATCTGTACGGTATCCATCTCCAAGTATCCGTCTTCCTCGATATAGATAATCGTCTGCGGATTCAGAATACGCTCACCGGCTCCATCACCACTGCCATAGTGCTTCTCCACATACTTTACTCTCGCATTCTTTGCCACATGGAAAGTATGAATGCCGTCGTGTTCCGACTTCTTATCGCCGCCGTTGTGAATACCACAACCTGCAACAATTGTCACATCCGCATCCTCGCCAATGTAGAAATCGTTATACACCATATCCTGCACACCACTCTGGCTTAAGATAACCGGCATATGAAGGCTCTCGTTCTTCGTACCCGGCTTGATGATAATATCAATACCCGGCTTATCTTCCTTCTTCACAATATCAATATTTTCCGTGCTGTTCTTGCCAACTGCTTCGCCGTTGATACGGAGGCTGTATGCGCCCTGTGGCACTTCATGCAGTCCGGCAACCGCATTTAATAACTCTAATTGAATACTATCCATTTGTTTCCCTCTCTACTCCGCTTCATTATAGTAACGGCACGCCATCTCAGAAGACGACAACAATCCCGGAAGAATCTTTTCCTTCTTTCCTTCATTTACTACCTTGCCGTCTGCCAATACAATAATGCGGTCTGCCGTATTCAAAATACGCTCCTGATGAGAAATAATCACGATAGCACCGTTAATCTCCTTATGCATACGCTCAAACACACGAATCAGGTTCGTAAAACTCCACAGGTCAATGCCTGCTTCCGGTTCGTCAAAAATCGACAAATCCGGTTTCTTTGCAATGATAGTTGCAATCTCAATACGCTTCAGTTCGCCACCGGAGAGGCTTGCATTCACTTCACGATTGATATAATCCCTTGCACAAAGACCCACTTCCGACAAATACTCACAGGCATTTGCCGTACTGGTATTCTCACCGGCTGCCAGCGTAATCAGGTCTTTTACCTTGATCCCTTTGAACCGTACCGGCTGCTGAAATGCAAATCCCATTCCAAGCTTCGCACGTTCTGTAATACTCTTCTCGGTAATATCCTGTCCCTTATACAGGATCTGACCCGAAGTCGGAGTCAAAATACCCATCATAAGTTTTGCCAGCGTAGATTTACCACCACCGTTCGGTCCGGTAATCGCCACGAACTCGTTATCATTTATTTTCAGATTGACATCCCTGATAATCTCTTTGGTTCCCAAGTCATCCGAAACTACATAAGATACATTCTTAAACTCTAACATCTTATCCTATCCTTTCGTCAGCCGTGACAAAAACACCACAATTTGCACAGCTCTGTTCCGACTGAGCGATTCAACGCGTCAGCCCTATCATTTTACACTGCTTTCCATTACTATGCAAGCCCTTTCATCGAATTCCACATCTTGCATTTTTCTATCCATCCCTGTCAAAATAAATTCACAAAACTTGACAATATACATATACATATGCTATATTCAATTCTGCTTTATTTTGCAAACGGTACATAATAATTTTCACGTTTGTCAAAAAGCTCTATACTATAAAAAGGAGTGTACCTAACATTGGTTGACTTAGACCCTGGGGTCGTCGCCCGTATCATTGTTCTAGTAGTTCTTGTTATTCTTTCCGGCTTTTTTTCCTCAGCCGAGACTGCATTGACCACCGTAAATAAGCTTCGCATCCGTGCCCTAACGGAAGAAAAATCGAAGCGTGCAATTATGGTGTCAAAACTTATCGAAAATCCGAGCAAAATGCTCAGTGCGATTTTGATTGGCAACAATATTGTCAATCTTTCCGCATCTTCTCTTGCTACCACACTTGCAATTGAATATTTTCAATCAATCGGTGCCGGTGTTGTCACAGGTATCCTTACGATTGTTATCTTAATTTTCGGTGAAATCACCCCGAAAAGTTTAGCAACCGCAAATGCAGAGAAGCTCTCGTTGTTCTATGCACCCGTCATTTTATTACTAACTTATATCATGACTCCGGTCAGTTTCCTATTAAACATTTTTTCCCGCGGTCTGCTCTTCCTATTCCGCATTGACCCGAATAAGAAAACCGCTACCGTAACCGAAAGCGAACTTCTTACCATGGTGGAAGTAAGCCACGAAGAAGGTGTTATCGAGAGCGAAGAACGTACCATGATTAACAATGTGGTGGACTTTGGCGACTCCTATGCCAAGGACGTTATGGTTCCCCGTATTGACATGGCTTTTGCCGAAGATACCCTGAACTACGAAGACCTCTGCAAATTATTCGCAGAAGAGCAATACAGCCGTATGCCGGTTTACTCTGAAACCCGTGACAACGTTATTGGTATCATCCACCTGAAAGATGTGTTCTTTTTCAGCGGAACCCCTTCGGAATTTAAGATAACCGACTATATGCGTGAGCCGTTCTTCACGTATGAATTTAAGAAAACGTCAGAATTGATGAATGAGATGCGCCGTGAATCCATTGCGATTGCTATCGTCCTTGACGAATACGGTGCCGTTGCAGGTCTCGTCTCTATGGAAGACTTACTTGAAGAAATCGTAGGTGAGATTCGTGATGAATATGACTACGATGAAGAAGATGACATCAAAGAAATCTCCTCTACCGAATACGAAGTAGACGGTTCTGCAAGACTCGATGAAATCAGCGAAACCTTCGGTCTCAAACTCGAGTCCGATGATTACGATTCCATTGCCGGACATATCATCTTTAAACTTGGGCATTTGCCTACGGTCGGCGAATCCGTAACTGAAGATAATGTCACCTTTACCGTTGCCGCCATCGAGAAAAACCGTATCGACAAAGTTCAGGTGACCATCGTACCACTCTCTGACGAAACCGATGCAGATACAGAAAATTAAACAATTTACTTAGTATAAGGGCTGCCACAAATGTGGCAGCCCCAACTCTTTACAGCAATGCAATTATTACGATGATTACCGCAATCACTGCTACGGCACCGATTGCAAGCGGAAGAACACTTCGGTTTTTCTTTTCCTGCGGTGTTCCCTGTGCAACACCTTTGGTTCCATTCGTCTTCGGCATCTGTCCGCCGTTCGCTGCTTTTAACTTCTTATTTGCATCCCTGCATTCTTTACAACGCTTCGGCAGAGACAATCTCTTGCTCTTATAAAAACGGATCTCAGACTCCGTCATGGTAAACTCTTTGTTACACTGTATACAAGTTCTGGTCAGCATACTCTCACCTTTCAAACATAATCAATCTTTTGTCGCAAAATCAAGCATATTATATTCCTAAAAGAACCGTCGCAATCTTAAAGTAAATCACCAAAGACAGGGTATCTACAATCGTTGTAATGAACGGGCTTGCCATCACTGCCGGGTCAACACCGATACGCTTTGCAAGCACCGGAAGCGAACATCCCATCAACTTTGCAAGCACAACAGTTGCAACCAGAGACAAACTCACTACAATCGCTACCATCATCCCTACCTGGTCCAGGAACAAGAGTTTTGCAAAGTTAATACCGGCAAGTACAATACCGCAACAAATTGCCACACGGAATTCCTTCCACAATACACGAAAAATATCCTTGTATCGTATCTCATCCAGCGACAAACCACGGATAATCGTAACCGAAGCCTGACCACCCGCATTACCACCGGTTCCCATCAGCATGGGAATAAACGCTGTCAACACAACCTGCTTTGCTAATGCGCTCTCAAAGCTCGTAATAATACTTCCGGTAAATGCAGCAGATAACATAAGGAATAGTAACCACGGAATGCGCTTCCAAAATGTCTCCAATACGCCGGTACGCATATATGGTTTGTCTGTCGGCGTAATTGCCGCTACTTTTTCGATATCTTCGGTCGCTTCCTGCTCGATGATATCCACAACGTCATCGATCGTTACGATACCAACCATACGGTTTTCACTGTCAACAACAGGTACTACCGTAAAGTCGTATTTCATAACGATTCGCGACACTTCCTCCTGATCAGTCAGTGTCTTTACGCTGATGACATTGTCCGTCATCACATCCTGTACCAGTTCATCCGGACTCGATAAAAGCAGCTTACGCAAGGTCACGATACCTATCAGATGACGGGCGCGGTCCAATACAAAACAGTTGTTAATTGTCTCTTTGTCAATTCCGGTCGTACGGATTTTCTCAATTGCCTGTGCTACCGTAGTCTCTTCCTTCAGGTCGATATACTCCACGGTCATAATGCTTCCGGCAGAATCTTCCGGATACTGTAACAGCTGATTGATATCACGTCTTGTCTCAGGACTTGTCAAAGCGAGCAAACGATGTACCACATTCGCCGGCATCTCTTCGAGAAGGTCGGCTGCATCATCGGCATACAGATTCTCAATGATTCCACTCGCCTCTTTATCCGTTAACGATACCAAGATATCCTGCTGTGTCTCAATCGGAAGATAGGAAAACACGTCTGCCGCAATGTCTTTGGGCAAAATGCGGAATATCTTCAGCTGCTCTGATTCTTCCAGTTCTGTTACAACAGAAGCAACGTCTGCTTCATTCAGCTCCAGAACTTCTTTCCGGAACTCAGCATACGACTTCTGCTCGATCAATTCCTGTAAATGCTTGATCATAATCAGATTCCTCCATATGTGGTTTTAGATAACGTTCGGGAATGGGTATGTCGGGATTATCCGGCTTATTACTCGTCTTCACTAAAACCACCTGCCTTTCTCTCGGAATCTGATATTCCTTATTTGTTCTAGATTACGGAAGCTTTGTCTCGATTTCTTTTGCAGCATCTGCCAGCCATAAGCCGGTCAGATTCTCTACTTCACCCTTGTCAATTGCTGCTGCAATCTTCGGATCAATCGGAATCTTTGCTAATACCTTCAGAGCGAACTTCTCTGCGGTTTCATCCGCATGGCTCTCACCAAATACCGGAATCTGCTTACCGCAATCCGGACACTCCAGATAACTGTAATTCTCTACAAGACCAAGAATTGGAATATTCATTGCTCTTGCCATATTCACTGCTTTTGCCACTACCATAGACACCAGATCCTGCGGACTGGTAACAATAATCAAGCCATCTACCGGAAGGGACTGGAATACCGTGAGCGGTACATCACCGGTTCCCGGAGGCATATCTACAAACATATAATCAACATCGCTCCAGAGTACATCACTCCAGAACTGCTTTACGGTACCTGCAATCACCGGACCTCTCCATACAACCGGAGTCTCCTTGTCTTCCAGAAGAAGATTGACAGACATCATACGGATGCCGTCACGGGTTGTCTTCGGAAGAATACCGATTTCGCTAGCTTCTGCATTTTCAGTAAGGCCGAATGCCTTCGGAATGGACGGACCCGTAATGTCAGCGTCCAAAATGGCGGTCTTGTAGCCTTTGCGGTTCATCAGTACCGCAAGATACGAAGTAATAAATGATTTTCCTACGCCGCCCTTGCCGCTTACCACACCGATGACATGACGTACACTGCTGTACTGGTTCAACGGCTCGTAAAAATCTTCCTTGGAAGCGGTCTGACTGCCGCACTTGGAAGCACATGTGGAACAATCATGTGTGCAACCTTCCTCTGCCGGCGTTCCCTGATTCAGTTCCTTTTCGTTTTCACTCATTTCCTCTAATTCCTTTTTCACATTCTGTTCTCGTATTCTTTTGGTCCAAATCTTTTTTCCAAAGCTCCGACCCCAAAGAATTTTTCCAAATGAAGCAACTGCTCCATCTTGTCTATTATAGTCTCCATAATAGAAAAAGTAAACACTAAATTCAGCATTTCTGCCTGCATTACGGCTGAAAATAAAAGCAGGAATCACGGATAATATATGCAAAAATACAAATACTACCACCAAATTCACTATAATGGAAACCATATCCGCTTCCATAATCATATGATTACGAAAGGACTTACGCATGCAAAACAACTCTCCCTTCTACAGCACAATCATCCCAAGGCTTGACCGAATTCTTGCAGTGGACAAGAATTTTGATCTTATCCATCGAAAACTAGCCATTGGCGGACGTGACTCGACCCTTTACTTTGTTGACGGTTTTGTAAAAGACGAAGTATTACAGAAACTTTTACAGCAGTTCCAGAGCATGAAGGAAAAAGACATGCCTGACACTGTGCATGAAATGCTGGATCAATTTATCCCTTACTTTGAAGTAGACCTGATACAGGATGAGAAAACAATCCTCAAGCAAATTCTTTCCGGTGTTCCCTGTCTGTTCATCGATGGATACGACCAAGGGATTGCCATCGACTGTCGTACCTATCCGGCACGTAGTGTGGACGAACCGGACAAAGACAAAGTAATGCGCGGTTCCAAAGATGGTTTTGTAGAAACTGTTGTATTCAATACCGCTTTGATCCGCCGCCGTATCCGGGACCCAAAGCTTCGCATGGAAATGTTTGAAATCGGCGACAGTTCCCGCACCGATGTTGTAATAAGCTATATGGAAGGCCGGGCAGATGAAAAACTCTTGCAAAAGCTCAGGGAACGTCTGCACAAATTAAAAGTCGATGCGCTTTCTCTCAATCAGGAAAGCCTTGCAGAAGCCCTCTACGAGAGTACCTGGCTGAATCCTTTCCCGAATTTCAAATACTGCGAACGTCCGGACAGCACCGCCGCATCCCTGTTAGAAGGTCAAGTTGCAATTTTAGTTGATAATTCTCCTGCTGTGATGTTGCTTCCGACTTCCGTTTTTGATATTATGGAAGAGGCGAATGATTATTATTTCCCACCGGTAACCGGAACCTATATCCGTATCACCCGGTTCCTGACAAATCTCATCACCTGGCTGATGACACCAACCTTCTTACTGTTCGTACTGAATCCGGAATGGCTACCTCCGGCATTTGAATTCATTCTGATTAAGGAATCGCAGAACATCCCGCTTTTCTGGCAGTTTCTGATTCTGGAACTTGCCATCGATGGTCTGCGTCTTGCATCCATCAACACGCCGACTATGCTCAGCACGCCGCTCAGCGTCGTCGCCGGTCTGGTCATCGGTGAATTTGCCGTAAGTTCCGGCTGGTTCAACAGTGAAGCAATGCTCTACATGGCATTTGTCGCCATCGCAACCTATGCGCAGACCAGTTTTGAAATGGGATACGCGCTCAAATTCATGCGCCTGCTGCTTCTGATTCTGACGCAGCTCTTCGGTCTCTGGGGCTACATTGCCGGAATTCTTATTACAGTCTGTACAGTTGCATTTAACAAGACCCTATCCGGACGTAATTACCTCTATCCACTGATTCCATGGGACGGCAGACAGCTCATCAAGCGCCTGTTCCGTGTCAGCCTGCAGTGGTCAGAGAAAAATAAATACAGCAAACGATAAACGAAAGGACACACTCATGAACACACAAGAAATCTTATCCATGGTTGACCATACCCTGCTCTCCCAGACCGCAACTTGGGAAGAAATCAAAGGCATCTGCGATGACGCAATCCACTATCAGACAGCTTCCGTCTGCATCCCGCCTTCCTATGTCAAAGAAGTCAAGAATTATGTCGGAGACAAAATGAAGATCTGTACTGTTATCGGATTCCCGAATGGCTACAACACCACCGCCACCAAGGCATTTGAAACGGTAGATGCAGTCATGAACGGCGCAGATGAGATTGATATGGTCATCAATCTCGGTATGGTAAAAGATGGTCGCTTCGACGAATTGACCGAAGAAATCCGCTCAATCAAAAAAGCCTGCAAGGGCAAGCTTTTGAAAGTAATTATCGAGACCTGTCTTCTGACCGAGGATGAGAAAATCCAACTGTGTCACTCTGTAACCGAAGCCGGTGCAGACTATATCAAAACATCCACCGGTTTTTCCAAAGCCGGAGCCACCGTCGCTGACGTTGCCCTGATGCGTGCCAATGTCGGCACGGACGTAAAGGTCAAAGCCGCCGGCGGCATCAGCTCTCTGGAAGATGCAGAAGATATGATAAAGGCCGGTGCCAATCGCCTTGGCACCAGCCGTATCGTCAAAATCGTCAAATCAAATAACACAGATTCCGGTGCCGGGTACTAAACCCCGGCATCTTTTTTCAGTCTGCGCTCCGCTTACAGCCCTGACATCCGGCACAGGAATTCGCAGTAACTCCTGACATCTGTGCATCACTGTAATCATAATCAAAACCGGCAAACTTCAGTTCATCCCGTACGGAATTCAACAGGCACACCGCCTGTGCCGCAATTCCCTCTCCGCTTCCGGTAAAACCAAGCCGTTCTTCTGTGGTTGCCTTTACGTTTACCTGCGATACATCGATTCCCAGCACATCTGCAATGTTCTCCATCATCTGCGGCAGGAACGGCGCCAGTTTCGGAGCCTGCGCCACGATGGTAGAATCAATATTTCCAACCAGATAGCCGTTCTGCTCCAGCAATTCTCTCACGTGTGCCAGAAGCTTCATACTGGATATCCCCTTGTACTGCGGGTCACTGTCCGGAAAGTGCTTACCGATATCACCAAGAGCCGCTGCACCAAGTAGCGCATCCATAATCGCATGCACAAGAACATCTGCATCCGAATGCCCTAAAAGCCCTTTTTCATACGGTATCTCCACACCGCCAAGAATCAGCTTTCTGTTTTCCACAAGCTTATGAACATCATAACCGTTACCTATTCGCATCTACTCGCCTCCAGAAGTGCTTCAGCAAAGGTTACATCCTTTGCGGTAGTAATTTTAATATTTATATCACGGCATTGAATTATTTTGACCGGA
>JAZNXH010000158.1:0-5822 GCA_045593785.1 Lachnospiraceae bacterium | reverse complement strand
CAACAAGGATTACCTCAGCAAGAAGTCCCAGTGGATCCTCGGTGGTGACGGTTGGGCATACGACATCGGTTTCGGTGGCGGTGACCAAAGTCGGATCGTAGCCATGTCGTTCTGTGTGCCAAGGAGTTGGGGGGGCAACTTGTCTTCCTAAGACCGCTTGGCCTCCGACTTCAACAAGGATTACCTCAGCAAGAAGTCCCAGTGGATCCTCGGTGGTGACGGTTGGGCATACGACATCGGTTTCGGTGGCGTTGACCACGTTCTTGCAAGTGCACAGGATGTTAACATCCTTGTATTCGATACCGAAGTTTACTCCAATACCGGTGGTCAGTCCTCCAAGGCTACCCCGACCGGTGCTATCGCTCAGTTCGCAGCAGCTGGTAAGGACGTTAAGAAGAAAGACCTTGCAGCAATCGCAATGAGCTATGGTTATGTATACGTTGCTCAGATCGCACAGGGTGCTGATTACAACCAGTGTGTGAAGGCTCTCGTAGAAGCTGAAAGCTATCCGGGTCCGTCCATCGTTATCGCATACGCTCCTTGTATCAACCATGGTATCAAGGGTGGTATGAACATGGCTCAGACCGAAGAGAAGAGAGCAGTTGCAGCAGGTTACTGGCATCTGTTCCGCTTCGACCCGAGAAGAACTGCAGAAGGCTTGAATCCGTTCCAGCTTGACTCCAAGGCTCCGACTGCTGATTATCAGGAATTCATCAAGAGTGAGGTTCGTTACAACCGTCTCTCCAGAACCAATCCTGAGCGTGCAGCTAAGCTCTTCGAGAAGGCAGCTAAGGATGCAGCTGATAAGTATGCTAAGCTCGCAAAGATGGCTGAGTAATTCGGGCGCTTGATCGACAAGTCCTTAATAAAGTTAGAGAACCTCGCTTTGATGAAAAGCGGGGTTCTTTTTGCTCCGCGGGACAGAAATGAAACAGGATGTCATCAAAGTAGCGCGTGAGCAATAAGAAAGAACATCTTACAAATGGAGGGGTTAAGATTCTGGTAATGCGACTTGCTAATTAAGGTAGCGGATGATAATATTATAAGAAGTGGCTAATTCAAAGTGATTAGTACGAAGTAGATAAGGGGGGCGTTGATATGAAAAGAGTTTTGATTGGTGGTTTTATTTCGTTAATCGGGAGCATTTGGGCGTTGGCGATAGTTTTTATTGCCGGAAACAATCTTGTTTCCAGTTGGCCGACTAGACTTGGTCGGTTCTGGGGGACAGTAGCGGAGATGGGGTTGCTACCCATATTTGTTCTTTCAGTCATATTTGTAATAGTTGGTGTAGTTGTTATGGCTGTCGAACTGTTTCGAAAGGAACAATAAGTGTAAGGTGACAGAATGAATAAAAGGGACGAAATCCTGACAAAAGTACATAATTTGGTTTGCGCATACGAGCAGGGGATTTTGGGCGGCGAGAAGATGCCGGAGGATGAGAATCCGCATCTGGAGAAGGGTTCAAAAGAGAATTATATGTATTTTACCCTGCCGATGGCGCTGAATTATCAGAGGAATTCCTACGTCTTGTGGGAATGTGCCAATCGGATGTATGCGGATAAGGATGCAAAGTGGGTCTTTGACAGCAGGGAAGTGTGTGCTATGCCGGAAGAACTGCTAAGAAAGTATCTGGTCGAATATAAAGTTGCCCTGCAGCCCAATAAGCAACCGTTGATATGGAAAAAACTATGTGAAACCATTGAAGATAAATTCGATGGAGATATTCGCAATTTGTTTGATGTCAATGGCTATTCGGTGAAGAAGATAAAGGAATATATCAGTGAGAACAAAAAAGATTTTCCGTACTTGGGGGGCAATAAAATCTGCAATTACTGGTTGTATGTGATGGAGCAATACACGGATGTACAGTTCATTGATCGGGAAAATCTTACGGTTGCGCCCGATACGCATGTGATACAGGCGAGTCAAAGGTTAGGTGTCATCTCAGAAGAGGAGATGCATCTGGCGAACGTCCAGCAGATAGTTGCAGAGCGCTGGGCGGTGTTGCTTAAGGGTACGGATCTTAAGCCGATTGATGTTCATACACCGATGTGGCTGTGGAGCAGAGGAAGGTTTGAAAAGCAAATAAGAAAGCATTAAAAGACAAAACGTCCCCGGATTACTCCGGGGACGATTATTATTTACAGAGTTGAAAGTTGGAGTACTTCGTTTTCTGACAGACCGGAAAGCTCAACGATCATCTCAATATTCAGTCCTTTTTTCAGCATGTTTGCTATGATGCTTTTCTTACCTTGTTCGATACCTTTCTCGATACCTTTCTCAATACCTTCCTGTACGCCATCCTGATAATACTCTTCCAATGCCTGACACATGTTTCCGTCTGCTCCTTTCTTCTCTTTTACCTTTGCAAGTAACTTTCCGGTGTTCAATAACACCGCCATTGCCTGCAATGTTTCAGAATCCAATTTTTCAAAATATTCGTTATGTTCTTTTGTATATTCAAGGAGTCTTCTTTTGTCTTTTCTGTATTCTAGCATATGGAACATCATCTGTAAATCGCTTTTGTACTTCGTAACATCTTCGATACGATTCACTTCTATTAAGTTCATCCGGTAATTTGACACGTATTTTTGCAAAATATGTATCAATCCCTCATCTTCCACTCCGAAAAGTTCATAGAGCTGTGTAGCTCCGTCCCATTTTTCTTCTCCGTAGTAAAAGATGATGGTTATCATAGGGCAGAGCCTGTCTTTCTTGCGGAAACGTGAGAAAAACTCATTCTCATCAACGCTTTTTCTCTCAGGCTCTGATAACTGCCCCCACACTAGACGCATCTGGTCGGTATATGCAAGTGCATCGTACAACATACCACGCACCGGCATGGCATAATGAATTTTACCTTGATTCTCCAGCGCAAGTACTGCAAGCTCTGCTTCACCCTTCCAACTCATCACAAGGTCACGGTATCTTTGCTCCGTCCGATAACGGACATTCTGGTTCTTATCGTCTGTCTTACTATTTGTCATATTTTTTGTGACATCTTTTGTATTGTTCCAACCGTTAGATGTGTTCGATATTACAATCCCCGATTCACAATTCAGTTCTTCGAGTTCTTCCGGCTTTATCACTTGTTCTCCATTAAAGACGACTGCGTTGAATAAATCTGCGAATCGTACTTTGTTCCTCAGCCATTGCTTTAATATGACATCTGATTTTCCCAACAAGTTACCTCCTGCGCGTTTTTACAACATTTTACATTGCACGTACTGGAAATTCAAGGAAATTCGTGCTGCAAAATTCGACATTGACGAATACTGCAATTTGTACGATAATAGAAAAATATTTTTTAAAGATGTGTGAAGGGGAAGGTGAAGTCTTATGCTGGGTAAGTTAAGAAACATGACAGCAATCTATCTATTGAAAGAGGATAAAGTACTGTTGTTGTTTCGCCAGGGTGGTAAGGTAGTTAACGAAGTTTGGACAGGCTCTGCAGGCGGGCATTTTGAAGAATATGAGTTGAACGATGCAAAGGCTTGTGTATTACGGGAAATGAAAGAAGAACTGGGACTTAACGAGAACGATATTGAAAATCTTGCCCTTAGATATGTGACCTTACGCAAAACCGGCGGTGAGATAAGACAGAACTATTATTTCTTTGCGAATGTGTGCGATGGCATAGACGACAACTTGGCTTCCAACGAAGGAAAACTGCAATGGTTTCCGCTGGATGCAATCGGTGAACTAAAGATGCCGCATTCGGCGAAATATGTTATGAAGCATTATTGCGAAGAAGGACGCTTTTCAGATAAAATGTATGTGGGTACAACCAATGCAAAAGATGTAATGTTCGTTGAGTTGCCGGAATCGTAAATTATGGTTGATGGGAAGGGTAATGCTTTAATTTTTTGTTGAAAAGATTGCTTGTAATCTTGAGGAGGTATATATGGTTGAGTTAAGAGAGATAACCCAAGACAATCTTGAAGAAGTGCTAAACTTGAGTATTTATGAGCATCAGGAAAGCTTTGTGTCCTCTACTGCCTATTCCTTGGCGCAAGCGTACGTCTATCGTGATACAGCATTTCCGTTTGCGATATGCGTAGACAATATAATCGTAGGATTTATTATGCTGGGATACTACGAATCCAGAAATCAGTATACATTATGGAAGTTCTTAATCGATAAGAAGTACCAAAACAAAGGATACGGCAGAGAAGCTGTGATACAAGGGATTCAATATCTCAAAGACAGATTCGGAGCAGAAGAAGTGTATACCGGCGTGAAACCGGAGAATAAGAGCGCAAAGCATTTGTATCATTCGGTCGGCTTTCAAGAAACTGGATTGGTAGAGAACGGCATGGAAGAGATGCGGTATATTTGGTAAAAGAAGAAAAACAGCAGGATTACAAATCATTGTATTCCTGCTGTTTCATTATGTTCGTTATTGTAATTCTGCTTTAGTGATTAACTTTCGTTCTTTCGTCCCGCGCCACCGAGTATAAAGTTTCCGAACGGCGACGTTCGAGCAGACGTGAGAGTCAACATGCGAACAAACCGTCCGCGCAGACCCGGCGCAGCGAGGAACTTTACACTCGGTGGTGCAGGGGGTGCAAAGTCGGGAATCAGTAAATCAGAAAACAGGATATCATTTCTTGAACCTAAAAACATTCCATGACAGCGCCTTCACGTTCGCTTCCAACTTGCCATTCTCGAACTTCGCATTCGGATTGATCACCGGAACAATAGCATCCGGAGTCTCATAGGTGTTCGCCTTGGAGAGGTCGTCGGTGTACATCTCGATGTGCTCGATGAACTGAAGTCCTTCGAAGCCTGCAACATCGAGCTCGATGTCATTGGAGGCATCTTGATTACGGTTGATTACGAAGATGTTGACCTCACCGCTTTCCTTGTCGTAGGCAGCCGCGGTATCGATGTAATCAACGCCTTCCTGTTCATAGTACTGGTTGGTGTCATCTACGATGTAACTCGGGATATCGTAGGTATCACAGTCTACGGAAGTACGGAGTGAGGTGCCGCGTCCGTAACGCATGAGCTGCTGGTACGGATGTGCGGAAGCTGTCTGCCATACATGGTCACGGTCACAGGAAGCAACCACATGAAGACCGCCGGTCATACAGCCAATCTTGACACGGTCCGCATGGCGGATGAAGCAGAGCAGGGTGGAAGCATTAGACAAAGCGCTGAGCATGTCATTGCCGCGCGGTCCGCGGAACGGCATATTATCCGGATCATGACGGACGTGTTTGCGGTTCGGGTCGGCATAGTAGTGTGCTTTGTAATGCAGGTATTCTCCGCGACCATAATGTACTTCACCTGCCGGGCGCATCATTGTGGCATATTCATCGAAGGAGAACATAATCTTCTTATCGGACTTTAACTTTGCCTGAAGGTAATCACACATGGCAGCTTCGGTATTGATGTAATCTTCGAAGTAGCGGGATGCGCCTACGAAGGTTGGGATATCATTCATCAATACGGAATGGTAGTGGTGCATGGAGATATAATCTACCGTGTGGTAACACTCTTCCAGCACAGTCTTATCCCAATCCGGATAGTGCAACATGTTCGGAGAACAGGAAGCGCAGGCAACGGTTTCGATGCGCGGGTCTACCCACTTCATTACTTTAGATACTTCATTTGCCAGTACGCCGTAAGCACGTGGGTCCTTCTTAAAGGAACCAATCTGCCAGTAGCCGTCCATCTCGTTGCCAAGATACCAGATCTTAACGTTGTACGGGTCTTTATGGCCGTATTCCGCACGCAGGTCAGACCAGTAGGTGCCGCCCTCGTGGTTCGTATATTCAACACAGTAAATTGCATCGTTGATGTCACCGGTTCCGAGG
>JAZNXH010000157.1:0-16488 GCA_045593785.1 Lachnospiraceae bacterium | reverse complement strand
AAAAGATAATTCAATATATCTTCGCGTAAATCACTCAGGTTTTTGACAAATACAGATTCACCTTTCCTTTCAGTGTCTCCATACTCCTGCATTGCAACACACTGTGACAAAAACAATTTTAAAAACCGATTTCCGGAAGATTGATTATATTCTTCTACTGCAGCCTCAAGAAATTCTGCACTGAGAACTTCCAGTAACTGATCAATATGTATTCGCATTTCATCCCCAACCGTTCCGGCTGCTTCCTGTAAAGCCACACTAATCGAATGTGTATCATAATAAAAATGCCTTACGTCATTTAGCATCTTTTCCATCTGCTTTAATATTCGTCGTTCCAAGTACTTGATACGAAAGCGTAATACTTCATCAGAAATTACAGCTGCAAAATAACAGGCAAGAATAAATGTGTACACATCAGGGGTCTTAAAAAACAAGACACAAAAGACAGAACCCATCACACCCCACATTGTCAGGCATATCTGCATCGTTTGTTTACACAGTCGTTTTTCTTCCATTGGGCACAGTGCAAATATTGATGCACGCACCTTGTTAACATATCGTTTTGTAACCACAAATCCAGCCGCCGCACGGTACAACAAAGCATAATAGTAATCACTATATTTTTGTTTCATGCAGCCCCCCTGTATCCCTGACCGTTTTGCAAGAACTCAAGAAATTCACTCTGTTCCTGACTTCTCATCCGTCTAAGTAACCGTTTCACCAGTTGCTCACTCGGAGAAGCGCGAAATTCATATTTTCCATCACAATACCGCATCAGCGTTTTTACACGACCTCGAGGCAGAATCTCATTGATATATTCCACATATCGCAATCCGGTCTCAGTATCTTTACAGGTGTGAATATCAATCTGGATGGACCGTACAACTTCTTCTACTGCCAGTTCTTCATTCGCAAAAGAACCACAATTCATCAGCGCCTGCCTAAAATATGCTATCACTCCTTGTGTTGAACTCGGATGACACGTCATTAACTGCTGCTCCGTAATCTTAGCAAGCTGTGTAGACAGATATGCCAACTGTTCCGTGCTCACCTCACCCAACAAAATGCAACTTGCGTCCGTTTTTTTCAGACTATCCAACAATTCTTCCATTGGTACAGCATCCGTCTCTCGAAACGGTACAATATTCCTATCCGGTAATATGTTTCTTACATTTAATTCAAACATAGTCTCTGACGTCCGAATATTATAGGTGGGATTGATATAACGAATCAGTTCTTTTAATAGTGTAGTTTTTCCACTTCCCATTGCACCGGTAATTACGATGTGAGCGCTACCTTTCACAAGATATTTCATATATGATATCAATTGATCAGCCCCTGTTCCGATATAACTGTTCTCCAATCCTTTTGGAGCAGACTCAAATTTTCTCACAAAAAATGTCCACGTTTCCGATAAAGGCGGACGCATTGCTGTAACACGGCTGCCATCCTTCATATCCGTAAATATTTTGGGACGATTTCTTGTAAGTTCATATGGGGCATCGTACTTAATCAGTGCACGAGTTACACGTTCCAATTCCTGCATAGAATAAAAACTCATAAAATCTAAGTGAATCCAAATCCCTTTCAATTGAACCCAGATTGAATCATAAGCATATCGCTTCGTACCGTCTTCTTCGCCTTGCAACAACGCACGGTAATCATAGTTTTCTAAAGCAAGTCCACCCTGCCCGCCTGCAATTCCATCAATCGAATTATCCCTTAACATATCAATCACCCCATGTCCGAAGTAGCTATATATTCGATATGCCAGGACTCCTAACTTGTCAGCATATCCAAGATACGGTATTTTCGAGAGATACGCTTTTTTCACATCTTCCTCTGTAATAATGTAATGATAGCCCTCATCATCCTCTTTTGGTTCAAGCCATCCGTTTTCCTCTGTCAAGAATAGAAAAGCAGATTTATAGTCTCTTTTTGCCTTCATATACATCAGAATGTCAAACATATCTTGCGCCGACAGTTTTTCCGGACAATCAAACGGTATACACCGGTCAATGCTCTCTTCTGTAACTCCCAACTTGCGTTGCAACAGATCACGAATATAGTCTTTCAAATAATTCTTTTCACCTTGTCCACCATGCGCACAATTTCGCATCGCATTTTTAAGAATTTTTCTCTGCTCCTCTCGTTTTCTCGTTTCGGTTTCATTCAGATTTAGCACTGCAATATCCTGATTGATGATTTCATTTATTATGTTTTTTACTTTCTGAGCCAGCACATCGGTTTCGAAGCATATGCTTTCCGTTTCTTGGACTCCGGGCTTTCCGTATATAAAAAGAAAAATCATGCCAATCACCACTCCAAATAAAGTAAATACAATTATGAGATTACTTCCCCAGGTTCCCATCCACTCAATCTGCCCCCTATGATTTCCTATCACTCATTTTCTTTGTTCATGTCATTCATTAGATAACATAACCGGTCTGTAGCCAGTTTTACTTCTCGGACAAATATATAGTTTGCATCTCCTTGTTCACATTCCAAATTTTCCTCAAAAAAATCTTTTACGCGTCCTCCTGATATTGCGTCCATAAATCCAACATTAACCGGCACAACCCCGGAATTCTTTTTATTTAATTCTCTATACTTCAATCTCAAGTTTTTTAGATTATAGCTACTATCTGTCAGATACGAACCAAACAGATAAAACACATTTTTACCCGATAATTCTTCCGGTATCTCATTAAAATATGAATCAACAACGCCCATATTCTGGGAAAGGTTTACTACAACAATATCAGCTGCCTGAAACAGTTTTTTGTTAATCTGATCCAATCCGGGATTCGTGTCAACCAGCACAACATCGTAATATTTTTCCGCTTCTTCCAATACCATAACAATCAATTCCCGGAATGTTTCATAATAGACCTCATAATTTCCTGACTGTGAACCTGGTAAAAGCACCATTTCCGCACCTTGTGACAATTGAACACAACAATTTTCCACATCTGCTTTTTCCAAGCGTTTTCGCTTTATACAACGAATCAGAGAATCAATCCCCATATCCTGATAGAACTGTTCCTTTATTTCTTTTATTCCGGCCCGTCCAACAATTGCATCTTCTAAATCGTTCATTCGAAACTGTGTCTGTGTAAGCATTAAACGTTTCTGCTCCCTGAGTACCATATTCAACGCGATTGCTAACATATTTGAACTCTGTCTGGTCTGTCCGTGTACCGGAGCCCAAAAAACTATTTTCATTTCTCACACTTACCGTATTAAGCAGAAAACCGCTTAAATCCTTTTTTGAAAATTCCCTTGTGTAATCTTTTGTCACCCTTCTCTGGACAAAGCTTCGTTACCAACACACGAATCATTTCCTGCATCTCTTCACTGGCTAGCTCAACACGTGGCAGTTGATCTGTCTCCATCCGGAATCTTGAAACAAAGTCATCACGATTCAAGCAAATCGAAAATGTGTTTTCGGGAGATACCGTTTTTCCGGTTAATCTGATATGATATCTAGCCGTTGCTTTTCCCCGAAAAAGATCCCGTAAAATCATCCACGTTTCCGCCTGATTCTCCGGTTCTTCCACTTCCTGTATTCGAAGCGCGTTATGTACATACATATCCAGTACATAACAAACCACATCACAGGAATGATACTCATCCGGACACATATTTCCTCCGAAATCATATAGAATCACATCATAAACTTCTTCCGGTTTCATCTTCTGCGGGAATGTAACTCTTGCAGTAATATCGATGCCACAAAAATGAAAAATTCCTAATTTCATATCGGATTCACTCGGTGAACGAATCATCCGTATCACCTCCTGCTCGGTACTTCTGTCAATCACAAGAACCTGTTTTCCTGCCAGGCTCAATCCTCTGGCAAGATATAAAATCACATCATATGCATATGCTCCAAAAAAACCTATCACCCTGACATCTCCATCAAATAACTCATTCATAAACCCTCTCCTTTTTTGTACCTAAGCGTATCTCCAATCCCATTCTCATTTCCTCCGAAACCGTTGTCGTCATTCTGCTTATATTCGGACTTGTCTGCATCAGTTTTTTCAAGTCTGCGCTGGGAAGATACGTCACCACACTTCTTGACTGAAGAATCGGTTCTATATATCTACTGGTATATATCTCAGTTCCCCTGTATAGCGTTACATCATACATAGCAGCAGACATCATAAGAATTTCCTCTTCATTTAATTGCAAATAACATTTTCCGTAATTCTCTTCGTCCAAGCATATTGTCTTTCCTGTAAGCACAATATAATCTTCTCCGTTCGGATAACGAATTCTTACATCAACTACATCATAGTTTTTTATGTTTTCCGTCAATTGAATCGACTGATAACATACTTCCCTGCATTCTTCCGCCACCTCCGACTGTTCAACCAGATTTTTAATCATATATGTTCCTGCTGCAATATCAACCAAAGCTTTCTTCCCAATATCGTCACTTGAAAACAAGAATTCCGGGCTTTGAGAATACAATACTTCCCGGCTTTCTAACATAGCCTCCTCAACCAGTTCGCCCGCGCGAATCTCATGTAGCGGAACATAAACTGTTCTGGTATGTTGCTTTATTATCTCCTCTGTTTGACGTGCATGCTCCTCATAACTAATTTGTATTTTTCTGATAAAACATCCTCCGACAATGCAAGTCACTACAATCACCATACCTATCGCTAAAAGAGAACTAACAATATAATACTTTGTACTCTTTTTTGCTTTCTGTCGCATCTTTCCTCCTTGACCGGACCATCATGCATAATAGCTCTCTGCATCTGTAGCAACTGCAAGATAAGGATGATGATCCATAATATCTTTTAATAATTCTGCCGCTTTCTTTAAGTGCCAAATATAATAGTATTCTTTTGAACTTTTATCACAATCATGATGCTTCATCACATATTCAGTGATTCTGCCATCATCAACCACAGGAGAAAATTCCGGATTGTAAGGAATCACTGCCACCCGATTCGGATGAATTGAAAAATCTTTCAAGAAACTGTTTAACGGGTATCCGGTCCGCCTGCGGTACTCACTGATAAAATAAAATGACTTTCCAACAATTGACGCATACTTCATAAAAAAATCCCGCATCAAAATCTCATCCTGACGCAAATTTACTACCACAACATCGGCTTCTTCCAACAATCTGACAGTACTGATACTATCCTGACTCTTCGCATCGATAAAAATATAATCATCCGATTTATCCAGAAACTCTAAAAACAAAGATATTTCTTCTAAAATACGTAGTTCATACACTTCATTACTGAATAGCTTTCCTTGCGTAAAATAATACAAACCGTCCTCGGCCAGATTCTCTGCATCTTTAGGCAAATCATATCGGTTCGGTACATCATCGATTCGTTTTATCGCCGGTTGTGTACGAGTAACGGATCCATATCCCGCGTCCTCATGTAACACATCTTCATAACAACTACCGAGCAAAGTCCGTCCCAAAGTTCCATAATTGCAATGATTCGTCATCATCATTACTCTGGCAGGAAACAGAATGGAAAACATAATGGCAACTGCTGTCATATTCGATGTAACATCGCTTTTCGGATAATTTGACCAAAACACAATCTTCATACTCTCACCTTGTTGTTAATCTCAGTATATATTTCTCTTTTTTTGTATCTATTTGTTATATTATTACAACGGATGTCAGTATTTGTAAAGTATATTTTTGGTTATTTCATGTAAAATTTTCCTCGCTATTTTTGTAAGATTTATACAAATTTGATGTGTAGCTATAAAAAAAGAGGGACACCGCCCTCTTTAATCTTTACAATAATTCATTTCGCAAACCCCTTCAACACCTCTCCAGTCATCCGGTAAGTTGTCCAGTCATCCATCCTTACTGCTCCAAGCGACAAGTAAAAGTCGATGCTCGGCTGGTTCCAGTCCAGGCAGCTCCATTCCAACCTGCCGCAGCCGCGTTCCACTGCAATTGCAGCAAGTCTCTTCAACAGTGCCTTTCCGTAACCCTTCCCCCTGTATTCCGGTAGTACAAACAGGTCTTCCAGATAGATTCCTGCCCTGCCAAGGAAGGTAGAAAAGTTATGGAAGAAAAGGGCAAATCCCACTTCTTTTCCATCTGCTACCGCAAAGATTACCTCTGCATTCTGCTTATCAAAAATCCACTCTTCCAGCAGTGCTTCATCTGCAACTACTTCATCTGCCATATTTTCATACTCTGCCAAAGCTTGGATAAATGATAATATCATCGCACAATCTTTCCGCTCTGCCTGCCTGATCATTAACTCACTCATTGGTATCTTATCTCCTTTTCAAACTTTGTCCTAGGCTCTGCCTACATCCTCAGCTAATCAGCATCGCCAGCCAGAGAATCAGCATGTGCACAGGATAAAATGCATAATTAAACCACTTCATAGCCTTACTCTGTGTTCCTTTTTTACCGTTATACAACCAGATAGGAATCAGAGCAAAAACAGCAAATCCCTGTTGCGGGAAGCTCACCGTTCTTCCGAATATTTCAAACTCATACACCAGGCCTCCCATATAGAAATTGATGTATATGAGTGCCAGTAATTGCCCCGCATAATGCCACCATTTCTTTCCGTGGAAGAAATAAAACGCCAGTGTCATCAGAACACCCGCCTGAAAATAATCCACAAAACTAATCATTCCCAGAAGCCAGCCAAGGAGCAACGTTCCTGCTGCCGTAAGCAGGTTCAACCACCATTTATTCTTTGCCTGTGCCTTTTCGTTGACCCACATCAGACTCAGGCTAATCAGAAAACTCCATAATACATTCTGATGAAACGGATAAATCAGACCACCACTCATCATCAGATTAAAAGGAATCTCTGAAACAAGTGCAAAGACCAGCAGCCTTCCCATGTACCGTTTCAGATTCCGCGTACGGAAAAATCCCTCTGCCGTCATAAAAGCGAAGATAGGAAAAGCCATTCTTCCAATACAGGTCATCCACTCATTCCCATGCATCACAGTTCCCCAGAGATGGTCACTCAGCATCAGAAGCATTGCCAGTATATGCAACGCCATGGAACTTAGCCCGAAGCTGTAACTGTTATTGGTTTTATTATCTATATACTGCTCCATTCTGCTTCCTTTCCACTATCGCATTTATGCAAATTCCGATGTCTGCACATTTCTATACTACCCCAAAGAAGATAGAAAATGCAATACTATTCCATAGTCGCCGGACATACTTCTCACTCTTCCAGATGAATCTCTCCTTCCGTATATTTGCGATCCATATCATGACGCAGTTTTCTTACTTCCACCGAATCAAAGATGATAGAAAAATCATAGTCTTCCGGATACAATTCTTTTGCCGGCACCATCAATTTCACCCGCTTATGATTAATCCAGATTTTCTTACCTGGTAGCTGTACGCGCAACACGCCCTTTTCATTGGCTTCTTTGAATACAATACCAATCTTTTCTTCCGGATATACCATCACGCTGTCGCCACGATGAAATTCAATCTGTTTTCTCTTCTTGACCGGTTTCTGCTTTGTAAGACGCGGATAACTCTTCTTTTGTATCACAGACTCACTCTCTTCCAGAGTCTCCAGTAATCTGCTCACACCCGGATTCACTCCATTATTCCCAGCATTCTTGTCTCGTCCCTGTACATGATATGCCGCTTCCGCTGCTCTGCGGAGCATGTGTGCAGGCATACCGATTCGCTTCGCAATATGCAGGGCACAGCTTTCTCCGGCTTCTCCGATAACCATACGATACAACGGTTTAAAATTCTCCGGGTCAAACGTCATTCGCGCATTGATGACTCCCTCTTCCCTCTCTGCATAAGACTTAATCTCCGGATAATGTGTCGTCACAAGATAAAGTGCACCGCTTTTCTTCAACTCCTCTAATATTGCAACTGCGATTCCCATGCCTTCCTGCGGATCCGTACCGGAACCAAGTTCATCCATGATAACAAGGCTTTCCGGATTCACCCGTTTTAAGATATCAAGTACATTCGTAATATGTGCGGAAAATGTCGACAGATTCTCCGACAGATTCTGCCCATCGCCGATGTCGCAGAGTATGTTACTGAACATACATAATTCTGCACTCTCACAAGGCACATGAAGTCCGCATTGTGCCATCATGCAGCTAAGGGCAACCGTCTTGATTGCAACCGTCTTACCTCCGGTATTCGGACCGGTAATCACGATTCCACGGATTCCATTCCCTATCGCAAACTGCAACGGCACGCAACTGTTTTTCTCCAAGAGTGGATGTCGTGCATTTTTCAGCCGGACAGCACGTTCCTGTATGATAACCGGTGCCGTTCCTGCATAGTCAAGACTGAATTTTCCCTTAGAAAAAGCAAAGTCCAGCTTTTCCATCGTCTGCATATTCTGCTGTAAAGCATCCTGGTATAATTCCACCAGACCTGTCAAAGTATAGAGAATTCTTCTTACTTCATCCTCTTCTTCTATCCGCAATTGTTGTAATTCATCAAAGTATTTCGCCGAGGCAACCGGTTCAATAAACAGCGTGTTTCCGGTTGCTGATTTATCAATTACAATTCCCGGAATCTTAAACTTATACTCTTTCTTTACCGGAATGCATACGCGGCCGTTCCTTATCGTGCTGAAGCTGTCTGACATACACTCTTTGTTGCCTCGCATAATCTGTTCTGCCTTTTCACGCATCTTGTCTTCACAAGTTTGTATATCTCTGCGAAGTTCCTGTAATCTTGCAGATGCATTGTCTGCTACCTGATCGTTCCATATCGCTGCATCAATCTCGCGTCGTAATTCATCCAGTGCATCCAGATTCTCGACATAATATGCCAATGAAATATCATACGACTTTCCTCGTTCCAAAAAATCCATCAAACGACGCACTGCAACCAAAGCTGACTTTACTTGTTCCAACTGCCATGCAGCAAGGCAATCCCCCTTAGACACAACCATCAGGATTTCGTCCATACCACTTAACGATACCAACGGTGGATTGCCGCATTTCTCTATCATCTGTTTGCTCTCTGTCGTTTCGCGTAACGCCGCAATGAGTTCCATCTCAACCAAATGCGGGACTGCATTTCTTATCTTTTCTTTTGCACTTTCTGTCAATGCATATGCAAGCCATAATTCTTTTATCTTATCAAACTCTATAACTCTTTCTTCGTAATTCATTGTTGGCTCCATTCTGAAAATATCATTCACTTTAATTATTTCTTTTCGTCTATCCGCTTGAACGTTTTACATCCGAAGATGAATATATATTAACTTCGCAAACTAAAAAACTGCAGAGCTCTGCCAACCAAAACTCTACAGTCGTATCAAAAAGAAAGGGCATGGCACAAAACATACCATAACCCGGGATTACGTTTGGATATGAGACAGTTTGTATGGCAGAACACCGGCATCCGAAAATACCAGCTTCAGGGCAGACTCCACCTGTAGAAATACTTACTTTCAACTCCTCGTATTCGTCTGCTCTGCAACTATTTAGTTTGCAGAAACCATTACAATGCTTCTCATAAAACCTCTAATGAATAATTATTATCATAATACAGATGCTTCTGTATCTACTCACATAATATCACAGTACATTTCACCCGTCAATTCATTTTCTTGCTCATTTCACAGATACAAAACTTAACTGCCCCTGTTTCAGGGATATCATTTTACGCTCCGTGACTCTGTCTTTGTTCGTAATTTCCCCGCAAAGCAGTGGAGAATGTACGTCATACTTTTCTGCATTCCGTACCACGCTCTTTGCACTGTGATTCGCATAACAGTACTTACAACCGGACTTACAAGTGTTATATGTCCCAATATCTATACTCTCCACACAACCACACTCCGGGCGCTGATTCTTATCCCTGCTTACCTCAATGCCACAACCAAGGATACCCTCGATCCGCGCCTTATCAATACAGTTCCCATGCTCCACTCCGCACTGCGACAAATCCATCTGTTCTGCGCAACTGACTACCCGGATGCCGTTTGCATTCGCCGACCCGTACAATCCCTGTGTGAACTCCAAAAGCTTATCTTGCGGAAGTTCATACACTCCCAATGCCTTCATACTTGCCTTGTTCTTGGCATAAGTATCAACAAAACTAATTATACATTGATCTGTATACCCGTTCAGCGCTTCTGCTATCTGACGGAATGCATTCAGATGGTATTCCGGCGTATAGACCTCATTGAACAGAATCGGGTCATATCGCCAGATCACCCGATTGTTCCCGATTTTCTCGGCTAAGGTTTGAAATGCCGGAATCAACACGTCTTTTTTGTCCGGAAGATTCTCCTCCACATCCCTGCCGTAGCCGGTCAGGGTATATTGAAAATAATACGGATACGCAGAGAGTTCATCCAACCGTTCCAGCATCGGAACCGGATTCTTCGTCCAGAACACGATACAGTCCACTACTTCCGGTGAAAGCGTTATCCTGCTGACCTGATGTGGATTCATCGGATTTCTCACGCAGACAAAACCTTCTTTTATTCTGTTGTAAAACCAATCCGCATAGTAATTCGGAATATCGGTTCTGCGACTAACGCTTAGAATCATGCTAAACCTCTATCAGACCTACAACTTAAACTCAATCCGGTACTCCTCGTCAATCAGTACATACTCTACTCCGTATTGCTTACACTGCTCCAGTACCTTCGCATTATCTTCTAAAACACTTTCCATCGTGCAATCTGAATCTTCCAAACGTGCTTCAATCACATTGGAATAATGCTTAATATCGGCAAAGTGCTCTCTGATATACCTCTCGCTCATCACGAGACAGACATACTTGATTTTCTCCTGATACTCCGGTGCAAAATATGATTCCCAATCAAATGGAATATAACATCCTTCCACAATCAGATTCTGTTCATTCTCGATTGCTGTCTTTATCATTTCCGCAACGATTGGCCACAGATATTCCGTCAATTCCACATCCGGACTCATCGGTGTCAGCTTGGTATGTCCGCTGCGAATCAACCCCATCTTAAGATGGTCAATGGACAGATAGGGATATTTATATTCTTCAAGGAGTCTTTGTGAAAGCGCCGTTTTTCCTGTATGAGACGCCCCTGCAATTAAAACAATCATATTTTCCTCCGTTATGGCAGGATATGACCTGCTGCCAGATACAAGCGATACCATTCCTGTCTCGATAACTGTACCTTCTCTGCCTCCATAATCTCCAACAGGCGACTCTCACTAGCCGTGCCGGTAACAACCTGCATACCTGCCGGGTGACGTAAGATCCATGCTGTGGCAATCGTTGTCTTGCTGACCCCATACTGCTCTGCCAACACTTGCAGTTCCTCATTTAACTTGGGGTACTTCTCACTGCCAATAAAGCAGCCCTGCCAGTTCGGCATCTGGAATGGTGACCACGCCTGAATCGTTATATCGTTCAATCTGCAATAGTCAAGAACACTTCCGTCACGATCCGTAGCTCCGTCCGTTGTCATATTCACTTCCAGACCGCTTGCCACCATCTCTGACACCGGAATGCTGAACTGCAGCTGATTTGCAACCAAAGGTTGCTTCACATAACGTTTTAGCAGTTCAATCTGCATCGGCTTATGGTTCGATACACCAAAATACCGCACCTTCCCACTCGCATGAAGTTTCTCAAACGCTTCCGCCACTTCCTCAGGTTCTACCAGTGCATCCGGGCGATGTAACAATAATGCATCCAGATACTCGGTCTGTAAGCGTTTCAAAATCCCATCCACAGAAGCGATAATATGTTCCTTCGAAAAATCAAAATATCCCTGACGGATACCGCACTTTGACTGCAAGAAAAGCTGCTCGCGCTTAATGGACTTATCCTGCGCCATCGCTTCACCAAAAATCGTTTCACTCTGCCCGCCACCATAAATATCAGCATGATCAAAAAAACATGCTCCCTGCTCCAATGCCGTATGAATAAACTTTTGCATCTCACTGCAGTTCTTCTCTGCAAGGCGCATACAACCAACCACTATGGCAGGCATGTTCTTTCCGGTTGTTCCAAACGAAATCTCTTTCATAGCAATTGTTCATCCTTTCAAGTATAAGTAATCTTTACAGTAACCTCTACACTCATATATTACTATACTAAATTACCGTTTTTCAGTAATTTCTAATCTTGCATTCACTTTCATTTTATCATAAATTATATAAAAAAGAAGCTGCAAAATTCAATGTAGAATCTTGCAGCTTACAGTATTACTTTCTTTTCTTATGTCCTAAAATATAGAACCCTGCTAATCCCAAAATCAAAAGAATTAGCGGAACGATAATGGACCCTATCGTTGCCGGATTTGTAGCCACGAAGATTGCAGTCGGACCATCTGCACCACCGATGATGCCGATACTTGCGGATTCGCCACGAGTCAATGTATAAACAAACAGTCCGATAATTCCCTTCCAAATCAGACCAATTGCACAAAGAACAGCAACCACCAGACACACCCAACGCCACGGACTCTTAACATATGTAAACTCCTTCATCTGTTCATTTAACTCAGCTGCCACATTCGCCGCCAATCCCAGTTCAGCAAATATCTCTTCGTCTGTTTTTCCTGCTTCTCTTCTGCTTTGTATGGAGCAGACAAAATCATTCATTACTCGCTTTTTGATATCAGAAGGAAGATTCAATCTTCTCTTAACTACTTTGATATATTTTTTCATTTTCTTTTCTTCACTCATCATTTCCTGTATCTCCTTCTTGATAAAATGCCGTTACCGTATCAGAAAACTCTTTCCAGATTTTCCAACGGTTTTCTCTTTCTTTTCTCCCCTTTTCCGTAACCGAATACATCTTCTTCGGTGCAGTCCGACCTTCTCCTTGTGACCAAGAAGACTCAATCATTCCATCATCTTCTAAGCGATAGAGAATCGGATACAGCGTTCCTTCTTTTAGTGTAAATACCTCATTTGAGTATTCTCTCAAATGAGTGAGCAGTTCGTAGCCGTATGTGCTGGCCTTACAGACTGTTTCCAATACCAACAATTCCAGCACACCTTTTTTTAACTGCTGTGTAAATCGTTCTTCCAAGCAATCCACCTCTATTCATATAGTATTTAGCAATGCTAAATACTATATATCACATATTTCTTGTCATGTCAACCACTATTAAGCAAAAAGCTACTGTTGATTACTTGCCCGCACAGTTACAACATCTACTTATTCATTGTACTTCAGTTTTCCACTTCACAGAACGCAAAAAGAGATTACCCTCTCGGATAATCTCTTTCTTATGTATTATACTTATTAACCTAGCAATTAGAATACACCCTGTGCAAGCATAGCATCTGCAACCTTTAAGAAGCCTGCGATGTTAGCTCCTGCAACCAAGTTGTAACCAAGACCGTATTCTTCAGCAGCCTGTGCGGAAGAATCATGGATACCGATCATAATCTGATGAAGCTTTGCATCAACTTCTTCTTCGGTCCAGCTGTATCTTTCGCTGTTCTGGCTCATCTCAAGACCGGATACCAATACACCACCGGCATTAACAGCCTTAGAAGGAGCTACGATTACATTCGGCTGATCCATAAGGAAACGAAGTGCATCGTTCGTGGTCGGCATGTTAGCAACTTCGATATAATACTTCACGCCGTTAGCAACGATCTTCTTTGCCTCGTCCATGTTAACATCGTTCTGGGTTGCACACGGCATTACGATGTCAACCTTCTGGCCCCAAGGCTTCTGACCCGGGAAGAACTGGCAACCAAACTTGTCTGCGTAATCCTGTGCCTTATCACGTCCGGAAGCTCTCATCTCAAGGAGGTAATCAATCTTCTCATCTGTGATAATTCCGTCCGGATCATAAACATATCCGTCCGGACCGGAGATGGTAACTGCCTTGCCGCCAAGTTCTGCAATCTTCTTTGCAGCACCCCATGCAACGTTACCGAAACCGGATAATGCAACAGTCTTACCCTTAATGGTTTCACCTTCGTGCTTTAATACTTCACAAGTATAGTAAACTGCGCCGTAACCGGTAGCTTCCGGACGAATCACGGAACCACCAAAAGAACGACCCTTACCGGTAATGGTACCATTCTCAAATGCTGCCTTAATACGACGATACTGTCCATACATATAACCAACTTCACGGCCGCCTACACCGATATCACCTGCCGGAACGTCAACGTCCGGACCGATGTGACGATACAGCTCAGTCATGAATGCCTGGCAGAATCTCATGATTTCTGCATCACTCTTACCACGCGGGTCAAAGTTGGAACCACCCTTTGCACCACCCATCGGAAGTGTGGTAAGGCTGTTCTTGAATGTCTGCTCAAAACCAAGGAATTTCATGATGGAAAGGTTAACAGACGGATGGAAACGTAAGCCCCCCTTATACGGTCCGATTGCTCCGTTGAACTGTACACGGTAACCACGATTTACCTGTGTCTGGCCATTGTCGTCTACCCATGCAACACGGAACTCGATTACTCTCTCCGGTTCACACATTCTCTCAAGAAGTGCAACCTTTCTATACTTTTCTTCATTCTTCTCTACGACCGGCTTCAAAGAAGATAATACTTCTTCTACGGTCTGAAGGAACTCAGGCTCAGTAGCATTATTTTTCGCTACTAATTCGATTACTTCATCTACGTATCCCATAGCTGTTGTCCTCTTTTCTTTTTCATATTGTATTCCATCAATCGCAAGATATGTCTGCCCTTGCGATATCATAGAAAATATTTTAATCACAAATACGCAAATTGGCAAGAATGAAAATTTATTAAATTGTACTGTTCTCGAAAATCAATTATCACGTTAACGCGGAAAAGTGTGAAAATTTTTGCATTTATTTATACATTTCGTATTTTTCTAATTCCGAAAGATACCCATTGCTGTATCTATGATCATCCGATACATCCTGTCCGAGCCATTCCGGAGCAAGAAAACATCCTGCGACTTCTTCACTCGGGAACTCGATTTCAGCAAATACAAGACCTTCCAAACGTCCATGAAACACATCCAGTTCCACGGTCAGTTCCTCCGGAAAACTGTCTGAGCGTTCCGTATATTCCGCACGAATCGGAATCAGGTATCTGGTTTTCGAGATCAAATACCCTTCTGTTTTTTCTCTCAGTTTCTCATAAGCTTCCTGCGTCAACGGACGCTCCACCTCATCATTGACATTTAAGTCCTTGGGGGCATCTTTGATTTTGGACTTATAGGTAAAGATATACGCATCATCCTTCTTACGGATACGCAGGGTCGGTTTGCGCGTCAGGTATCCCTGTTCTATCTCATGACACTTATACTTTGACAAATCCGGTAACTCTTTTATCAGGTATTTCTTTTCAATTTCCATTTACAACTTCCTTTCATTTTGAATACAACAAATCCACGAAATGCTGTACGCTCACAGAACGCTGCACCTGCATAACGCTAACAAAAATGGGGATACTAAATACAACAAGATTATATAGGTGGTATCCCATGAAACAGCTAATTAAAAACTTTTGTACCTGTGGCCTTGGCGGCTGGTGTCTGGAATGTTTCTGGACCGGTCTTCACTCCCTCTTCAAAAAGGATAAACACATTCTCTGTAAAACCTCTTACTGGATGTTTCCGATTTACGGTGCAGCCGCACTCCTCACCCCTTTGTTCCATAAGGCAAAACATCTTCCCATCATGCTTCGTGGAACGCTCTATACAGTACTGATTTTCATCGGCGAATTCTTTTCCGGTTCACTGCTCAAAAAACACCAGGCCTGCCCCTGGGACTATAGCAAAGCCAAATTCAACGTAAAAGGAGTCATCCGCCTTGACTATGCACCGGTATGGTTTTTCACCGGTCTTCTGTTCGAACGACTCCTTGCCCCTAAATCATTACAATGAAATATAATTTTCTTCACTCAGCACACCATACGCGTATTCTTCGTACTCCTGCTCCGGAAGCGGCTCTGAGAAAACAAAACCCTGCATCATATCACACCCCAAGTCACGCAGCAGAATTGCCTGTGACTTGCTGTCAACACCTTCCGCTACTACATGGATACCGAGACGCTTCGATGTATCGATGATACTATTGATAATTGACTGACCACGCGAGTTCTCTGCTGTCTCTAATAAGAAACGACGCTCAATCTTTAACTCATCTACCGGTACCTGATACAATGTATTCAGTGATACGGTACCCTGACCGAAATCGTCCATGGAAATTCGGAATCCACGTTCCTTCAAACGGTCCAAAGTCTCCTGCATCAACTTGATATTTTCTACTACGGCACGCTCTCCGACCTCAAATGTAATCAATCTTGCAGGAACACCGTAGCGCTCGATGATTTCAAACGCCTGATCTACAAATGTCTCACGATACAGGTTGTGCATAGATACGTTAAATGATATCGGATGCGGCTGAATTCCCTTACGAATCCAGTTTGCCAGACGATGACAAATATTCTCCAGAATATACATATCAAGTTCCGCAATAAAGCCGTTCCGTTCAAACAGCGGGATAAAACGTCCCGGATACAACAAGCCTTTCTCCGGATGCATCCAGCGCACCA
>JAZNXH010000156.1:0-9367 GCA_045593785.1 Lachnospiraceae bacterium | reverse complement strand
AGGAGTATGTTAACAAAACATGAGTATCCGATACTGGAGTTTGATGACAATCGGGATGCAAAGATTAACCCTCCGGTTTGGGTAGACAAGAAGTTTGAAACGAACAAGATGGTTATCACCTTCTTCCCTGAGGTGGTTGATAAGTTGTTGGCAGATGGAGATATCGTACTTGAACGGACGATTGGCGGCGAGAACATCATCTACGTATACCGCTTTGTGGATTCCGGTGTTCTGATTACGCTTGGCGCGGTAGGCTGCCCGTCCTGCGGCGGTAACTTAGACCTGTTCCATGCGATGGGCGCGGAAAAGGTTATGTTCTGCGGAGGGGGTGGAGTACTTGATCGGAACATCGAAGTCGGTCAGCTCCTTGTGGTAGAAGGAGCGATTCGCGATGAAGGCTTCTCCTATCATTACATAGAACCGTCAAGATATATCTATACCGACAAGAAGGTAACGGATAAAATTGTTCAGTATCTGAAGGAGAACGAGATATCTTACCTGCAAGGCTTAACTTGGACAACGGATGCAATCTTTCGGGAGACCGCGGACCGGATTGCCCGGAGAAAAGAAGAAGGTGCCAAGATCGTAGAGATGGAACAGGCAGCTTGTATCGCAGTTGCGCAATACAGAGGCTTCGACTACGGAGCACTCATATACGGCGGCGATGATGTATCACAGGAAGAGTGGAGCAACCGGAGTTGGAGAAGCCGAGAAGGTATCCGTTATAATCTGGTAATGCTGTGTAAGGAATTGGTGAGTATAATATAAGGGATGAGAAATAGCCTTGGAACGGAAATGTTCTGAGGCTATATTTTAGTCTTGACACAAATACTACTATATAGTAATATCTTATATAGAAAGGAGATGAAGACTTGGAAACAAAGGGTGGTTTTTTGATTTCACGAATTAAGCAGGTAGGCACCCGGCTATTTGACCGTATGCTGGCGAACTCAGGAATCGACTCATTCAATGGAGCTCAAGGACGCATATTATATGTGCTTTGGCAAAATGATGAAATCAGCATCAGCAGCTTATCTGCACAGACAAGTCTGGCAAATACAACGCTTACAGCGATGCTGGATCGTATGGAAAGCCTCGGTTTGGTTGTAAGAAAACCGGATCCGAAAGACCGGCGCAATCGGTTAATTGCACTTACGGAAAAGGCAAAGTCCTTGCAGGACGATTATGACCGGATTTCCCAACAAATGAATGAGCTTTACTATACCGGTTTTACGGAGAGTGAAATATTACAATTTGAATCGTACCTGCAACGCGTATTAAATAATTTAGAAAAGGAGTAGCAAACGTATGAAAAAAGTATCAGTAGCAGCAACGAATGACCTCTGTCCTCAGACCCTGTTTGTGTATGGAACTATGAATGAGGATGGTACACCGAATTTTGGCTTGTTTTGTTGGTTCAGCTATTGTTGGTTTGACCAGCTCGGTGTTATCTGTGCCATTGGAGGAAGTAAAAGAACCTTAGAGAACATTCGGAGAAACAAAGTTTTTTCTGCGAATCTTGTAGTGGAGAGCAATTTGCCTTTAGCAGATTATTTCGGAACAGCAGATGGCAGGGATGGTGACAAGATGGATATCGCTGTTGAGTGGGAGAAAGGAGTAGTACTTCCGGTTCCTGTTCTTTGCAGTAGTCCGCTTAGCTTTGAACTCGAGGTTGAAAAAGAAATTACTACTGGCAAGCGTGACGAAGTCGTTCTTTTGTGTCATATTCGGAACACACTCAAGGATGAGAAGTTGGTAGATGCGGCAACGACTTCTGAAGAAATCTTTAAAGCTGTGGCGGCAGTAAGGACTTGTGGAGATGAAGATTATTGGTCGTGGGATGGCCGTCATATTGGCAAATGGCATGAGAGAGCGAAAGAAATTAAGCCTGACGTGGAAATCGGAGCAGCTGCCCGTGGAAATTGAAAATGTGGAATCGTAGACTTGGAGCGGAATGCTTTAAGGCTATTTTAAATATACGCAAATCCGATTACCGAAAATGTTGAAATGTTACCGAATGTGTTGTATTATGATGACATCGAATTCGATACACATGTATATTGATGCTCAGAAAGGTATGGTGGTCGAGATGTTTATGGAAGAACGTCATAATGAAATAACACAAATAATAAAGACGAACGGTAAAATAACAATTTCCGAAATTACAGAGAAATACGATATATCAGATGAATCTGCGCGTAGGGATTTGCGATTATTAGAACAGAAGGGAATTTGCAAAAGAACGCACGGAGGGGCGATTCTGGCAGGTCAGGTGAGTGTAAGACCGCCCAAGGACCGGAACTTTGAAAGTATGCCCATTTATGATAACTACAAGGAGATTGCGCGCGTGGCTGCCGGGATGATAAAGGAGAACGATACGGTTTATTTGACCGGTGGTTCCTTTGGCTACATTATGGTTTCTCTCTTGCCGAAAGATATTCATTATACCTTGGTTGTGAATTCCGTAGATATTGCAAAGGCTTTGAGAGATTTTGATAATGCAGAGGTGTATATTGTCGGAGGCAAGATGCGGCAAAGCGGCTCGTTAGTAGACAGTTTTGCAACCAATTTTGTGAGTAATCTGCACTTTGATTTGTGCTTTATCACAGGCGGTGGACTGACGGCTGAATTTGGTTTGTCAAACGGTACGGATGAAACAGCTGCCTTCCAACGGATGGTTATTAAGAACAGCAGGAAAAAGTGTCTGTTGCTTCCGGGTGCAAAGATAGGAGTAGATTCGTTCGTAAAAGTATGTGAGGTCGAACGGTTTGACACTATTGTTACAGACTGGGATTGTGTAGAAGACCAGATTGCAGCGATGGAAGAGAAAGGCGTAGAGGTAATCGTCGCAGAGGAGTGCAAATGAGTCGTGAATTGAGATTACGAAATATGATTTTGGACCGGTATGTTAGCTTGCGACAGTTTGCAAAAGAAACAGATATTCCATATAGCACACTGATGACCTTGTTGTCGCGCGATATTGGAGGAGCTTCTTTTGATGTTGTGATGAAGATATGCAGAAAGTTGGAAATTAGTCCGTTCGAGTTTTCACCGGAGAACAATTAAAGGTAGAAAATTGATTACAAAACACTCTTGGGTAGAAATTCGAGAGTGTTTTTGTTATAATTGCCAACGGTAGGTATTTTCTATATGAGGTGGAAACATAATGATGAAATTAGATATTAAAGAATTGGATTATAAGAAAATCAGAGAAGAGATGGATGTTGCAACTGCCAAAGTGGGTTTGGCAGAGTGTTTTGATGAGATTAAAGATGCTTTCCGGATATACAATGCCGCATACATAGAATTATCTTCCCTATATTCCCGTTTGTTTTTGAAAATGTATCATGATGTTTCCGATCAGGAGACGATGGTTCAACTTGCAAGTAATGTAGAATACCTGAATGAACTCGTGCATTACGCACCGTTTGGCGCAGCAGTGACAGCGTCGCCCTATTATGATGATATCATAGCGTGTTATGGGAAACCGGCAATTTCCTTGCTGAAATTCAACATGGAGTGTAATAACGCACAGAAAGCACAGGGAACTTTGCCACCATCCATCGACGAGGCAACGATGAAATATCAGAATCTGGTCGTTCAGGCAAACGGAAACTACGGACAGTTTGCAGATGAGTTTGATGCCATCTTGCAGGAAGTGGTGGAGACCAATCATAAACTGGCTCTTTATTATGGGTATGAGAACTACTGTGATTATGCGAATCTGATGTATTCCCGATTTGATTATGGGGAAGATGATATCATGAAGCTCTGTGAGCAGGTGCGCAAGGTGATTGTACCGTATTATGAGAAGTTTAAGAGTACCTACAATGAACAGTTAAAGCAAAAGAAACCTGCGAGTAAAGATTTGTGTGCCGGAATGGCGGATTACACGAAGAAATTAGGAAAAGAAGCAGCAGAATATTGGACAAGTCTTAGAGAGAAAGACGCTCTGGATATTGAAGCATCTCCTGTAAAGATGCCGGGGATGGCTCTACAGCGATTCATCGAAGAAGAAAAAATCGCACCGATTATATTGAATCCGGCCGGCTCGTTTAACGACGGATGGATGCTGGCACACGAATTTGGACACTCCTTCCAGGAGTATTTAGCTTTTAGCGTTCAGGAGTTGGCGCTGAACGAAATTGCTTCTGCAGACGTGATGGAGATATCTTCCCGTTTATTGGAACTGTTTTTGCATGTTCATGCTCTGTCTCTGTATGAAGAACCGGAGAAATTTGTTGCATTCCATCTAGACAGTGTGTTACGTTCTATCATTGCATTTGCGATGTCTACGGAGTATGAGCATTGGCTTTATCATAACGTAGACGCAACCAAACAGGAACGGAGAGAAAAGTATTTCGCGCTGTATCGTGAAACGCATCCATCCGGTGCTGAAAGTGACGAAAAGATTTTCAACCGTCTTTATGATGAAACGACCGTGTTTACTATGCCGAAGTACCAGTTTTGTTATGTGTTGGCATGGATTGATGCGATGCAGATAGCAAAGGACTATAAAGAATATCCGGAAAAGACGTACAAAAAGTTCCTTGATTTAAGTACAAATCTTGCTTTTTACACTTACAATGATTTGGTGGAGAAATTTGAGTTATGTAATGTGTTTGAGGAAGGAAGCGTAGATAAATTCTTGGAATGGTTTGAAATATTGGCAGCGGAAATTTAATAAAATCAAGAGAAAATTCAAAATGAACATAGATATGACGAAATAAAAACAATAAATACAAAGCCCGTAACAGAGATGCGTTACGGGCTTGTTACATTTTAAATTCTATTTTGCTGTCTAATTATTTCTCTTCCAGAGAAGCCTGCATCATGGCACGAACCTTCAGGGAAAGACCGAACAGGTTGATGAAACCTTCTGCATCGTGGTGATCGTAAAGCTCACCGGTAGTGAAGGATGCAAGACTCTCGCTGTACAGGGAGTACGGAGAAGTGGTGCCCTGCTTGATGATGTTACCCTTGTAGAGCTTCAGCTTAACTTCACCGGTAACATATTCCTGAGTGGACTCGATGAATGCCTGCAATGCCTCACGAAGCGGAGTGAACCACTTGCCTTCGTATACGAGGTCTGCGAACTTGTTGCCGATGCCCTTCTTGAAGGTGAGGGTATCACGGTCAAGGATGAGCTCTTCGAGCTGTGCATGTGCCTCCATGAGGATGGTTCCGCCAGGAGTCTCATATACACCACGGGACTTCATACCAACAACACGGTTCTCAACGATATCTACGATACCAACGCCGTGCTTGCCGCCAAGAGCGTTCAGCTCAGTGATGATGTCGGAAGCCTTCATCTTCTTGCCGTTCAATGCAACCGGAGCACCCTTCTCAAAGGTAAGGGAGATGGTCTCGCCTTCATCCGGAGCCTTCTCAGGGGATACACCGAGAACAAGCAGGTGATCATAGTTCGGAGCATTTGCCGGATCCTCTAATTCAAGACCTTCATGGCTGATGTGCCACAGGTTACGGTCACGGCTGTAACTCTGGCTTGCATCAAACGGAAGGTCGATGCCGTGTGCCTTACAATATTCAATCTCTTCTTCACGGGAAGACATGTTCCAGAGCTCATTCATTCTCCAAGGAGCGATAATCTTGAGGTCCGGAGCAAGTGCTTTGATACCAAGCTCAAAACGGATCTGGTCATTACCCTTAGCGGTAGCGCCGTGGCAGATAGCGGTAGCGCCTTCCAAACGAGCGATCTCTACAAGACGTTTCGCGATGCACGGACGAGCCATGGAAGTACCAAGCAGGTATTTGTTCTCGTATACGGCATTTGCCTGTACACAGGGAATTACATATTCATCTACGAATTCGTCAGTCAGATGCTCGATGTACAGCTTGGTAGCGCCGGAGTACTTCGCACGCTCCTCCAGACCGTCAAGCTCGTTGCCCTGTCCAACATCGATACAGCAGCAAACTACTTCATAATCGAAGTTCTCTTTTAACCACGGGATGATTGCGGTAGTATCAAGACCACCGGAATACGCAAGAATTACTTTTTCTTTCATAGTGTTCTCCATTCTGTGCTGTGTCGCGTTTGCAGTGGCACCGGCACGATTATGTATTTATTTGAGCGTTACTTGAAATATGTGTAACTTGCTCTTATCGATTCATAAATATACATCAACGTTCATAGAAATGCAAGTACTTTTTTATTTCTGATACAAGTTCTTAATAAGTTCATGAAAATGCTTGCTTTTTATAAGGAAAGTGGTAATCTATAAGACGTTGAACAAAATCGGCTAATTCCTATGAAATGCAAGGAAATAGCGGCAGTGAATCAAAGTCCGAAAAATGGAGAGAAACAATGTATCGCATTATTTTAGCATCTGCATCGCCCAGACGCAGAGAAATCATGAATCAGATCGGAATCCGCTTTGAAGTGATACCAAGCGTCGGTGAAGAAGTGATAACAAAGACAGAGCCGGACAAGGTAGTTTGTGAACTTTCGGCGCAGAAGGCCGCAGAAATACTGGAAAAGACAGAAGGCGCAGTGGTTGTGCTCGGTGCGGATACTATCGTAGCGCATAACGGCAGAATTCTTGGAAAACCGATAGATGCAGAGGATGCAAAGCGCATGATAGCAAGTTATGCAGGCGATACACACGAAGTATTTACCGGCGTAACGGTACTGGTAAGAGATGCAGACGGTACGGTGAAAAAGAGCAGTTTTGCAGTGCGTACCGGTGTAAGTGTTCGGTCTATGAGCGAAGCAGAGATTGATTGGTATGTTGCAACGAAGGAGCCGCTGGATAAGGCAGGTGCTTATGGAATCCAAGGCAAATTTGCTCCCTTTATCGAGGGGATTGACGGCGACTATTATAATGTAGTAGGATTTCCGATTGCAGCAGTAATCAGCGAAACAAGGGCGCTCGGCGTAGATCTGCTGTCTGATGAATACTGTCAGATTGCGTGAGTATCTATCAGTAAAATATCAGGATATAAAACAGAGTGAATAAATTAGAAAAAAACGCTTGCATATTATGCAAACACAATGTATAATTATGAAAACTTGATGAATGAAGAGAGATTTACTGTGTAATTCGGTCATAGAGGAACACAGTAATGTATATGGAGGAAATTAGATTTATGGTTCGTCCAATGACCAAAGAAGATTATAAGGAAGTATATGATTTATGGATTCGCATCAGCGGACTTGGAATCCGAAGTATTGACGATTCCGAAGCAGGCGTACATAAATTCCTTGACCGCAATCCCGGCTTGAGTGTTGTGGATGTGGAAGAGGGTAAGATTGTAGGAGCAATTCTATCCGGTCATGATGGACGACGAGGTTGTCTGTATCATGTATGTGTAGATGAAGCGTGGAGAAACCGTGGTATTGCCCGCAACATGGTAACGGCGGCTCTTGCAGCATTAAAAGCAGAAGGAATCAACAAGATTAACATCATTGCGTTCCGTAACAACCGTCTGGGCAATGGTTTCTGGACCAAGCTTGGCTGGACGATGCGGCAGGATGTAAACTATTACGAATACAATCTGAATGAAAACAATGTGACGGAATTCGTTCCATAATATAAAGAAGGTTTGAAGTGGTACGATATTAACTTACAGAAAGGAAGTATGACGATGAAGAAGATCGCAGGCGGTGTTACCGCAGCAAACGGATTTTTGGCAAATGAGACACAGGCAGGAATTAAATATGTAGGAAGAAGCGACATGGCACTGGTTTACAGTATTGTACCGACGGTAGCAGCAGGAACTTTCACCACCAACGTAGTGAAAGCAGCTCCGGTTCGTTGGGATATGAAGCTTCTGGCTGAGAAGCAGCCAATTCAGGCAGTGGTACTGAACAGTGGTACAGCAAATGCATGTACCGGTGAGCAGGGTGACATTAATAATCAGAAGATGGCAGAAGCTGTTGCAGAGGGCCTGGGCATCGCAGCAACTTCCGTATGGACCGCTTCGACCGGTGTCATCGGACGTCAGCTTCCGATGGATAAGGTAACCGCAGGTGCAGCAGCACTGACTGAGAACTTAGAAGCATCTCTGGAAGCAGGTAATCGTGCAGCAAAGGCAATCATGACTACCGATACCGTAGAGAAAGAATGTGCGGTACAGTTCGAAATCGCCGGTAAGACCGTAACACTCGGCGGTATGAGCAAGGGGTCCGGTATGATTCATCCGAATATGGCAACCATGCTCGGCGTCATCACGACCGATGCAGTCATCAGTCAGGCGATGTTGCAGAAGGCTACCTCTGATGCAGTGAAGAAATCCTTCAATATGATTTCCGTTGACCGTGATACTTCCACGAACGATTCTTTGATGGTAATGGCGAACGGTCTTGCAGGAAACGTTGAGATTAACGCAGAGGGCGCTGACTATGATACTTTCTACGAAGCAATGTTATATGTACTTACCTTCCTTGCAAAGAAGATGGCGGCGGACGGCGAAGGTGCAAGCAAGCTGATTGAGTGTAAGGTAATCAATGCGGCGACGGAAGAACAGGCAGTAACTCTTTCAAAGTCCGTAATCACCTCGAATCTTACCAAAGCAGCAGTTTACGGTAACGATGCAAACTGGGGACGTATCCTCTGTGCAATGGGATACTCCGGTGTACAGTTCAACCCGGATATCATCGACCTTACGATTGAGGGACGAGAGGAAGAAGACGGACCGCTGACCGCAGGCGTATCCTTGAAACTTGTGGAAAATGGTGTAGGAACCGATTACTCCGAGGAAGTAGCAACGGAGATCTTAAAGTCAAAGATTGTAACTGCGATTGCAGATATGAAGTGCGGTACGGCATGCGCAACAGCCTGGGGCTGCGATCTGACCCACGAGTATGTAAACATCAACGCAGATTATCGTTCCTAATAAAAACAATTGACAGAACGGAGTGAATCGAATACAATTCGTAGTCGAATGTTTTAGATAAGAAGATAGGAAAGAATGGCGGACATCCCGCAGAAACGGAGTACCGAATATGGAGATTAGAAGCGAGATTATGATTAAAGCACAGACACTGATTGAGGCACTTCCTTATATCAGAAAGTTCCGCGATAAGCGCGTTGTTGTAAAGTACGGCGGAAGCGCAATGCTTGACCCGGAATTACAGCAGAACGTAATCAAAGACGTAGTTATGCTGAAGCTGGTTGGTATGCAGCCGATTATTGTTCATGGCGGCGGTAAGGAAATCAGTCGTTGGATTTCAAAAGTAGGAAAAGAACCGGAATTTGTGAATGGTCTCCGTGTAACTGACGAAGAAACCATGGAAATTGCAGAAATGGTTTTAAACCGTGTAAATAAGAGTCTTGTAGCCATGGTGGAAGAATTAGGTGTCAGTGCGGCAGGTGTCAGCGGAAAAGATGGCAAGATGCTTCATGTA
>JAZNXH010000155.1:0-3128 GCA_045593785.1 Lachnospiraceae bacterium | reverse complement strand
TGCGGCACGGACGATTTTTTCCAGAACAAAAGGATCGATTAAGAAGTTCTGACCGAATTTTTTCTGAAAATTGATATGGTATTTTTGCAGGATTTCAATGGTATTCTTCGGATTACCCAGACTTGCCACGGCGAAACGTCCTTTCGTAGTTGCTTTCCGGCTAGTATACCGTATTTTTGAAAAAATCACAAGGGATTTTGGAAAGGATAGATATGAAGAAAAACGGACGCTATTTTACAAAAGAAAAAAAGACCGAAGAGCAACAGGGACCGAAGGATACCAGGACGTATTTTCGAAGTTTGATGTTGTATGTGGCAATTTTGCTGGGGGCGGTTGCTATCTGGATTATGGTAAATACCAAGGGAACGGCGTATCTGACGGCATTTCTCCTTGCATTCTTTATTATTGTGACTTGTGTGGAGGTGCATCTGGCAAATCCGGAGAAAGAAGAGTATTCGTTGTTGAAGAAGATTCTTCACAGACACTAAATCGGTGTGAAAAGTGGAATGAAAGGTTTGGTAATAAGATTGGATAAGATAAAGAATATATGGTTAAAAGAATTACTTCAGATGATAAAAGCTCCGACGTATTTTGCATACTGTCTGGCGTTGTTTCTGGTGTATGTACATCAGTATCTGCCGGCAATCTATGCGAACAAAACAGCAATGGTATCTGCGGCAGACAGCTTTGCTTATGCAGCGGCACGGCGGTTCGGCGACAGCTTTGGTGCGTTCCTGATTATCTTTTCTGCATTTGTAATTGCAACCTCATTGTTACGTGATACCAGAGTGAAAAAACTAAAACAGATTGATGTGCGAGCAGGCGAGACAGCGTTGGCCGCGGTTGGTGTCCGTTATATAACACAGGTTGTACTGTTATTCCTTCCGGTACTGATAGTGGCGGCAGTGGCAGCGGTGAATCTGGACAAGACAGCGGAACTTAACGCAGTAATACCGTTTGTACAAAGACTGCATTATTTTGAGATTTGTTTTGTATGGTTGCTGCCTGTCATCATGGCAGTGACGGCAGTGGTACAGCTGTTGATAGAGATAACAGAGAATTGTTTTGTTGGTATCGTGGGCCAGATTTTAATCTGGATTTTTACCACCGGATCCACGGCAGAGGTCGGAGATTATAATTCCTGTCTTGCTATCCGTCATATGCAATTTGGCGCATATGAGGTGTTTTCGTCAAATGCAGGAGCGTTGGCGGTAAACCGTATTGTAGTGGTATTAATCTCGTTGTTACTTGTAATTGCTACAGTTGCAGTGTATAGAAGTAAGAAAAGTTGATGTTATGGTAATATCCAAAAATCTTGTTGCGCAATGATTTTGAAGCCGGATTTCTGATACAATTGAAATGCGGCGGCGTTTCGACTGGAGACTTGCAGATAGATTTTCTTATCGGTAGGGATGCGTGCAAGCAGAGCATTCAATAAATCTTTTCCGTAGCCAAGTCCGCGATATTCCGGCAGGATTCCGAGGCCAAAGATGTTACCGCTATGCGTTTCTTCGCAAAAACAGACCGTTCCGATGGGGACGGTTTTTTTATCTTTTCCGGGTATTACATATTTGTATACGGTGATGCCCGGTGTGTAGTAGCTGTCCTCAGCAAAAAGCTCACCCATTTCTTCTGAAGTCTCGAAAAACAGGGCATTCATTCTGCCGATAAGCGGAAGATCATCGGATGTGGCTTTGAGTAATTTTCCAAATGTGTTACTACGGTGCTGTGTGTGGGGCGCATTTGAAAGGTTGGAAGAATCGATAGCGGAGTCTGTATGTTCTAACAACATTTGATACTCCGAACTTCTTTTTTCTGCTTTTAGCGCAAGCATGGCTGCAGTTGCATCGATGGAAGAAGGTTCACAGACAAAGATGAATTCTTCGGTACCGATAGCAGATAAGGCCGCCTTTGCCCGTTGCAAAAGTCCGGTAAAGATTCCCTGACGCCGATAAGCAGGATGCACCAGAGCGTTGAGCTCTGCGGTGCTCTCTTCCGGAAGAAAGACGCTTAAAATTCCGACGAGGGTCGTTTCTTCGAATGCTAAAAAAAACACAGGGATATCCCGCCTGCAGTTATATTCTGTGGAGTTGTTGACCGAGGAGATTGTGCCATCTTTCGCGCGGCAGATGTCCTCCAGAACAAGTATCTTTTCTTTATGAACCGGCAAGAGCCGTTTGAGTTCTTTGTATCGAATCATGGAAAACCTTTCATTGAGTGAGTTGTTTTGAATTTTCTATCAGTAGATGGTTTATAGTATATCAATGGGAAGAGACGACGGCAAGCAGGGAGTTTGATAAAATGGTTTCATTGTTGGTTGGTTCGTGGTATAATGACCGTAATCAATTTAGTGACAGCAACGAGGACAAGTCATGGAGAACAAAAACGAAAAGAACCAGACAATACAAAAGGGTATCCTGAACCGCAGGGGGTATGACCTCTGGTGGCAGACATTTACCGGAACGGGAGTAAAGACCGGAACGGAAAAGACGTTTTTTATCGCCTGCTATGTACTGAATGCACAACAGGGCGGTGATACGCCGGTATTTGATGAGAAGAATCCTTCTTATGTGATGGTGAAAGCAGGTGTGTTCGGCGAAGAAGCAAAGCAACTGCACCGTTTTTATGGGATTAACGAGTTGGAGTCTGCTGCTGAGGAGCTTCGTGTTGTGGTCGGAGACTTTTTCCTGTCGGAGACGGTACTCAAAGGAAGCGTGAATGTGACAGAAGAGCAGCTTGCGGGTCATCCGGAGTATCAAAGTGATGCCGGAAATATGAGTTGGCTGTTGCAAGTGAATCGTGAAGTTCCATATGAGGCCGGCTATATTAATGCTACACCGCTGGAAGCCTTAAATGTGATGTCGTCTTTCCATCGGGCAGACGGAATCCGGACACAGTACAGCGGAACCGTGCATCTGGATGGAGAGCGCTATCTGGTGAGATCGGAGACCTCGTTTGGATATTCCGGTAAGACGTGGGGGTCGGAATTTATGAGCCCTTGGATACAGCTGAATGCCTCCGCACTTTGGAGCAGACAGACCGGAGAAGCACTTGATGATACAGCAGTTGACGTGGTAGGTTGTATGGGGCTAAAAGGCTTACCTGCAGGGAGCAATATGCTTGGTCTT
>JAZNXH010000154.1:0-45063 GCA_045593785.1 Lachnospiraceae bacterium | reverse complement strand
GCAACGTCCGTATCAACATAGCATTGTGTTCAACCCAGCGTTTTTTGTAGCTTGCCACATTAAAGTTCGTGATAAAATTCGTATGGAATACCACTGCTTTCGCGCCAAGGCGTGCCGCAATATCCATGCTTTGGCGCAGGCGGTATTCGCACACCTCTGCGATGCGCCGGTCTTCACTGCCGATAACGATATCAAAAAACACGCCATGCAAAGTATCCTGACTGCGTTCACGCGGCAACTCCTCATATGTCCGGATTACATGCTCCAGCTGTTCCGGCATATCTAATAACTGCGGCATAAAAAAGTCCTTATATTCAAACGCTGCTTCATATTCCTCTGCAATTGCTTTCCACTGTTCCAGATTCTCCAACCGCGGAATACAATGTAAGTTCCCCTGATAATTCATCTAATCACCCCGTCTTTCTAACATGATCTGTCTACCGTCTCCGGTATCCCTGTTTATTCATGTCCCTGCACAGACTTTACTTCATATACCATGACACCTTTTGCTTTACCCTTTAACGGAATCTCCCCGATTTCGTTTACCTCCACACGGTCTTTCACGCGCTCGTAGACATATTCACTGATCAGAATCTGACCGGCTTTCGCGTTACTCTCAAGACGTGCCGCCGTGTTAACGGTATCGCCGATTGCCGTATAGTCCATACGGAAATCACAACCAATATTTCCGATAACGGCATCACCACAGTTCACGCCGATACCATAGCTTACCGTCTTGCCAAAGCGTTCCGTGAACATCTTCTCAATCCGCTTCGATCCTGCTGCGATATCCCACGCCGTACAAACCGCACGGAACACATAGTCATCCAGATCAAACGGAGAATTAAACACCGCCATCGTTGCATCACCGATAAACTTATCCAGCGTACCGCCGTTCTTGAAGATTGCTCCGGTTGTCAGTGCCAGATATTCGTTCAGAATCTCTACCACCTGTTCCGGTTGCAGACTCTCTGACATCGGTGTAAATCCACGGATATCGACAAACAGGACTGCAATATCTTTCTTCTCCCCACCAAGTTTCAGTTCATAATTACCGCGTTTTGCTACTTCTTCTACTACCTGCGGTGCCACATATTTTTTAAATGCATCCGAGATGCGCTTTTTGTCCCGGTGCGCTGCCAGGTAGTGCATTACGATACCATACGCATAACTCAGGATTATGAGAACCGGAAGCGGCAACAGCAACAGATAATACCCGTTCTTATAAAGAACCACACAGGCAATTATCTGGAGAGCGATGGTCGCTACCGTAAGAATGCCTCCGCTAAGAAGCGGCATGCCTGCCACCAGATACGCCACAACAAATGCAACAATTGCATAGACAAAGGCAAGCAATTTCCTGCTCACGTCAGTCTGCATTTTTTCTTCGTCAAGTGCCTCGATGATATTGGCATGGACTTCCACACCATACATCTGCTCACCACGGGAACTCGGAGCGTAAAAAGAATCTTGAAAACCGGTTGCATATGCACCGATCATTACGATCTCTCCATCATATTCCGCCACATCACGGGTTCCGTTCAGGATATCAATCATGGAAACGGCATGATATCCGCCCGGTGCTCCGGTATAGGTAAAGCGATACTTGTTATATTTTCTCAGGCTAAAGTCTTCCGTCTCTCTTCCTGTTGCTTCGTTATATGCCCGGTAGATTGCCAGCGCAAAGCCGTCCATCATCTCACCGCCGCCAATGTCAATGGTGGTAAACAAGGTACGGACATAATTATCACTGTCATCTTCTTCGTTATTTGCAAATCCCATTCTTACATGTTCACGTAAAGCATCGTAAGGGTATACCACGCGGTCAATATTCGCCGCGTTTTCAAACTTTACTCCGTCTTCTGTCTCGTCCAAAATCTTCTTAAATTCCAGATTCGACGCCACTACAACATTACCGGCGCGTTCACAGGCGGCAGCAAACGCTGCATCACCTTCTGCATCTTTCTCTCCGGTAAACAAAATATCGAAACCGATAACCGCCGGAGCGTACTCATCGGTGCACAGCTTATCAATCAGCTCCGCATACACGCTACGGCTCCAGTCAGTGTACTGTCCGAACTCAGCCAGCGTTGCCTCATCAATCGCAATAATATGAATCGGCATATCCGGAGAATTGGAAGGTCTCTGGAACAGCTTATCCATCAGAAAATGGTCTGCCGAAGCAAGCGCCGAAAACCTGACGCCGATAAATGCCAGTACGGCCATAAGCAATGCAAATACAATCCCTTGAATTCCTCTTTTTTTGACAAATTCTTTCATGCGTATCACCGTACCTCTCTACTTTCTACTTATATTTATAAGTTGACATTTTATTATACCACGCCCGCATTGGAATGTCATTATATTTTCTTCCGTTTTTTTGCATTTTTCTTTTATTTATGCCGGACTTTGCATAAAAAAACAAAGCCACATCCGTTACCGGATATGACTTTGCTTTTATGTAAAATATAATCACTTACAATTTACTCTGCGACACTTTCCTGTGTCTTCGCAGCTTTACTGTTCTGCACCAGTTTTATAATGAACAGAGTGCCTGCCATGAGTGCAATCGCAATCAGCAGACAAACTACCACGTTCTGAATCAATGCTGCAATCAGGTAAGATACGAAGGATACTGCTGCCACAACCATTGCATACGGAATCTGCGTTGATACATGGTTGATGTGGTTACACTGCGCACCGGTCGATGCCATAATCGTCGTATCGGAAATCGGAGAAATGTGGTCACCACATACCGCACCTGCAAGACATGCAGAGATGGAGATGGTTAACAGCTCACTGCCCGGAACCAGAACTTCGATTACAATCGGAAGCAGGATACCGAACGTACCCCAGGATGTACCGGTTGCAAATGCAAGTCCGAGTGCAATCACGAAGATAATTGCCGGAAGGAACAGGTCAAGTGCACCTGCGGTGCTCTCAACGATACCTGCAACATATACATCTGCACCCAGAAGACTGGTCATACCACTCAGAGTCCAAGCAAATACCAAGATGAGGATTGCAGGAACCATTGCACAGAAACCTTCGGTGAAGGACTTTGCAAATTCCGTAAAAGTGATAACCTTTCTCGGGATATATAACAGGAACGTAATAACTAATGCAATAAAGGAACCGAATACCAGACCGGTTGCAGCATCACAAGCTTCAAATGCAGCAATCACACCAACGCCGTCGAAAATACCACCGGTATAAAGAAGACCCACGATACAGCATACAATCAGAACAACTACCGGAAGAATCAGGTCGATTACCTTACCCTTGGTCTCTTTCTCCTCTACTTCTGTATTTGCATACGGACGATCCGGAGTCGTGTAAAGGTCATCGTTGTTCATTGCGTTATATTCATGCTTCTTCATCGGACCAAAATCAATTTTCAGTACAACGATCAAAACAATCATCAAAAGGGTCAGCAGTGCATAATAGTTATACGGAATTGCCTTCACAAACAGTGCAAAACCACTCTCACCCTCTACCAGACCGGATACCGCTGCTGCCCAGGAAGAAATCGGAGCAAGGATACATACCGGAGCTGCGGTTGCATCGATGATGTATGCAAGTTTTGCTCTGGACACCTTAAACTTATCGGTTACCGGACGCATAACACACCAACCGTAAGACAGTTGAAATAGTCATCTACGAAAATCAACACACCGAGTGCAAGCGTAGAGAGCATCGCGCCTTTTCTTCCCTTAATCTTGGTTGCTGCCCAGCGGCCGTATGCAGCACTGCCGCCTACCTTGTTCATCAAGGATACCATGATACCCAGCATAACAAGGAAAATCAGAATACCAACATTCCAGCCATCGGTTATCTTCGCAATCATACCATCTACGAAAATGGTCTGAATCGTACCTTCAAAACTGAAATTCGAATAGAACATTGCGCCGAATACAATACCGATAAACAAAGAGAAATATACTTCCTTTGTAATCAGTGCCAGCACAATTGCGATAATCGGCGGCACCAGTGCCCAGAACGTTGCATACATGGGTACTGCATCCGCTACTGCCTCTGCATCACTTGCAAATGCCTGTAACTGGGGTACTGCTAAGAACATCGTTACAGCAATCACAAGGTATGCCAGCAGTCTTCTCTTAGAAAACATCTTTGTCATAACTCCTCCTATCGTGTAAACCTCAATCATTTTGCCAGTGCAATACGGTGTTGCTTTACTACACTAAACATTTTTATCATACCATTTGAAAAGGCACAGTGCAACTGTTTTTTACTTGCATCACGTTTCCTATGTATGATAAAATAAAGCGGAATTTTGATAGAAGGGAAAGATGAACATTCGATATAGAATGTTTCATCGGATGAGGGATTATGAAACGAGCAAAAATTATCACAACATTACTGTTTACACTACTGATTCTGTCCTGTACAGCATGCGGAAGCGATCCGGCAAGTACACAGAATGACACAGTACTGGCGACGCCGACGGTTGCAGAACAGCCGGACATTATTACACCGACCGAAGTACCAACGAGCACTCCGACCGTGATTCCGTCCCCGACGGAATTGCCGACCAGTACACCGACGCCGACCGTGACTCCGAGTCCAACGCCTGCAGAACCTGTAGACCCTTACGCAATTTTGGAAAAAGTACCGTACGACATGTACAACTATTTATTCCTGCATGGGAGTAAGATCGAGAAGATCAGTTATACTACCAAGGCTTACTATGGCGACGAATCCGAGATAACAAAGTCAGCTTACATTTATCTTCCGAGAAACTATGACGAATCCAAGCAGTACAATGTTCTCTATCTGATGCACGGCATCGGTGGTGATGAGACTGAATGGGGCATGATAAACAGTTCTTCCATGGTAAAATCCATCATGGATCACCTCGACGAGCAGGGACTGATTGATCCGTTTATCATCGTAGCTGCGAACGGCCGTTCCAGTGCTGACTTTGCTAATAAGAATGCCGATATGATGGCGTTTTATGATTTCGGCAAAGAATTGAGAAATGATCTGATTCCGTATATCGATGCTAATTATGCAACCTATGCCGAATACAGCGAAGACGGTTATGATCTGACCGCTGCCCGCGACCATCGTGCCATGGCAGGTCTCTCCATGGGCGGCATGCAGACCACCAACATCGGTCTGTGCGAATGCCTTGATATCATCAGCTGGTTCGGTACCTTCTCCTCTGCCCCGACCACTTACAACGCATCTACCATCGCAGAATGCCTGAAGAATTTTGAGGATTACGATATCAACTACTTCTATTCCGTATGCGGAACCGGAGACGGTATCGCAATTTCCAGTGCACGTGCCGCAGTCACCGGTCTGACCGCACTGACTGACAAACTGGTCGATGGTGAGAACTTTACCTGGCAGACTCTGCCGGGCGGACACGATTTCAACATCTGGTACTTAGGTTTTTATAATTTTGCAAAGATTGCGTTCCGTCAGCAGTAACACATATACCAAAATCTAATAAGAATAAAACAATGCCTGAATCCTTGTACATATCACAATTACAAGATTCAGGCTCTTTTTATTTTGCTTACGACTCCTTGAATTAGTCCCGAAACAAAAAATCTTCCGAAAATCGAACTTTTGTTCTGTACTTTTAAAAATTTTGTGGTATGATAGTTATGATGTTAAAAATTGTGGAGGCATTCATGCAAGATACGCAAAAAAGCTTCAAACTTCATAGTGAATTCACTCCGACCGGCGACCAGCCGCAGGCGATACAAGACCTGGTGAAGGGCTTTCAGGAGGGCAACCAGTTCCAGACGCTCCTCGGTGTCACCGGTTCCGGTAAGACCTTCACGATGGCGAATGTCATCCAGGCACTGAACCGTCCGACCCTTGTTATCGTCCATAACAAAACCCTTGCCGCACAGCTCTATGAAGAATTCAAGGAGTTCTTCCCCGAGAACGCGGTTGAGTATTTTGTATCCTACTATGACTACTACCAGCCGGAGGCGTATATCCCTTCGTCTGATACCTATATTGAGAAGGACAGTGCCATCAACGACGAGATAGACAAACTCCGTCACTCTGCTACTGCTGCCCTGTCCGAACGACGCGACGTCATCATCGTTGCCAGTGTTTCCTGTATCTACGGACTTGCTGACCCGGTGGACTATCAGAACATGACTCTGTCCTTACGTCCGGGTATGGAGAAGGAACGCGACACGGTGCTTCGTCGTCTGATTGATATGCAGTATACCCGTAGTGAGATTGACTTCAAGCGCGGTACCTTCCGCGTTCGCGGAGACGTTGTTGAGATATTTCCTATCTCCTCAACCGATACCGTCATCCGCGTCGAATACTTCGGCGACGAGATTGACCGTATCGTAGAAGTAGACGCCCTGACCGGCGAGATTCGTAACCAGTTAGAGCATATTCTTCTCTTCCCCGCATCACACTATGTTGTACCGGAAGAGAAACTGAAAAAAGCCCTGCAGAACATCGAAGATGAGATGATTGAGCAGGTGAAGTATTTCAAGAGCGAGGACAAGCTGATTGAAGCACAGCGTATCAGTGAGCGTACGAACTTTGACATTGAGATGCTGCGCGAGACCGGCATCTGCTCCGGTATTGAGAATTATTCCATGCACATGGCAGGTCATGATTTTGGCTGTACGCCGCATACGATTCTCGAGTATTTTCCGGATGATTTTCTGATTATTGTGGACGAGTCGCATATTACGATTCCGCAGATCCGCGGCATGTACGCCGGTGACCAGGCACGCAAGACCTCGCTTGTGGATTATGGTTTCCGCCTTCCTTCTGCCAAGGAGAACCGCCCTCTGAATTTTGAAGAGTTTGAAGGTTTTATCAACCAGATGATGTTCGTATCGGCAACTCCCGGACCTTATGAGGAATCGCACGAGTTACTTCGTACCGAACAGGTCATCCGGCCGACCGGTCTTCTGGATCCGCCGATTGATGTACGTCCGGTCGAAGGACAGATTGACGATCTGCTTGCTGAAATCAAGAAGGTCACTGCCAAGAAGCAGAAGGTTCTTGTTACCACCCTGACCAAGCGCATGGCAGAAGATTTGACCGAGTATCTTCGCGAAGTCGGCATCCGTGTGAAGTACCTGCACTCCGATGTAGACACCCTGGAGCGTTCCGAGATTATCCGCGATATGCGTATGGATGTGTTTGATGTTCTCGTCGGTATTAACTTATTGCGAGAGGGTCTCGACATCCCGGAAGTCAGTCTGGTTGCCATCTTAGACGCGGACAAGGAAGGTTTCCTTCGTTCGTCCACTTCCCTGATCCAGACCGTCGGCCGTGCCGCACGTAACGCGGACGGACACGTTGTCATGTACGCCGATCATATTACAGATTCCATGGCATACGCCATCAACGAGACAAACCGACGCCGCGCGATTCAGGATAAGTACAATCAGGAACACGGTATCACCCCGCAGACGATTCAGAAGAAGGTGCGCGATCTGATCCGCATCACCAAAAAAGTCGAAGCGGAACCGACTGTTGAGGAGACCAAGGACCTCGAATCCATGAGCAAGAAGGAACTCGAGGCTTACGGTAAGGAACTCACCAAGAAGATGAATAAGGCAGCTGCCGAACTCAACTTCGAACAGGCAGCACAGTTGCGCGATAAATTATTAGAAGTCCGAAAACAGTTACTCGAGTACTGATGTACCTTTCATAAATACAGCCTTTATAACCATTTTATATTGAGAATCTTTCTGTATTCTCAGAATAGGAATTACCATGTCTACCGAAAAGAAAAACTATATCAAGATTCGCGGAGCCCGCGAACACAACCTAAAAGGCATCAACATTGACATCCCAAGAGACGAATTTGTCGTATTGACCGGTCTGTCCGGTTCCGGCAAATCCTCTCTTGCATTTGATACGATTTACGCAGAAGGACAGCGCCGTTACATGGAATCGCTCTCCTCCTATGCACGTCAGTTCCTCGGTCAGATGGAAAAACCGAATGTGGACAGTATCGAAGGTTTGTCCCCTGCCATCTCCATCGACCAGAAGTCTACCAACCGCAATCCACGTTCCACGGTAGGTACTGTTACTGAGATTTACGACTATCTGCGTCTTCTCTATGCCCGCATCGGTACCCCGCACTGTCCGGAATGCGGCAAAGAGATCCGCCGCCAGTCCGTTGACCAGATGGTAGATGAGATTATGGCATTAGCAGAAGGTACCCGTATCCAGCTACTTGCTCCGGTTGTCCGCGGACGCAAAGGTGAGCACACCAAGCTCTTCGATCATGCAAAACGAAGCGGTTATGTACGTGCCGTGGTAGACGGTCATCTGTATGACCTGTCCGAAGAGATTAAGTTAGATAAGAACATCAAGCATAATATCGAGATTATTGTAGACCGTCTCGTGGTAAAGCCGGGCATCGAGCGGCGTCTTACAGACTCAGTGGAAACTGTCCTGAAGCTTGCCGAAGGCTTACTTCTCGTGGATGTCATCGACGGCGAACAGCTCCTGTTCAGTCAGAGTTTTTCCTGTCCGGACTGCGGTATCAGCATCGAAGAATTGGAACCTCGAAGTTTCTCTTTCAACAATCCCTTCGGTGCCTGCCCCGAGTGTCACGGTCTTGGCAACAAGATGGAATTTTCTGTGGACCTCATGATTCCGGATAAGAGTATATCTCTGAACGACGGTGCCATCATTGTGACCGGCTGGGCCTCCTCTACGGAAGCCGGAAGCTTCACTCACTGTACCCTCGAGGCACTTGCCAAGGAATACAATTTCAGTCTGGACACCCCGTTCAACCAGCTTTCTGACAAAGCGCAGGAAGTCATCATTCACGGAACGAATGGCCACAAGGTTGATGTACACTATAAGAGCCAGCGCGGCGTCGGCGTATATGACATTGCTTTTGAAGGTTTGATCCGTAACGTAGAGCGTCGCTACCGTGAGACCGGTTCTGAGACCATGAAACAGGAATACGAATCCTTCATGACCACGACACCTTGTAAGTGCTGTAACGGCAAACGTCTGCGTAAAGAAGCCCTGGCAGTTACTGTAGGCGACAAAAACATTGCCGAGATTACGGACTTCCCGATTCGTGTTCTGCAGGATTTCATGCTGGGGCTGAAGCTCACCCCGATGCAGGAGAAAATCGGTGCTTTGGTATTGAAGGAAATTAACGCCCGTCTCGGATTCCTTGTATCCGTAGGACTGGATTACCTGACGCTTTCCCGTTATGCAGCATCTCTCTCCGGCGGTGAGTCACAACGTATCCGTCTGGCGACCCAGATTGGTTCCGGTCTGGTCGGCGTTTCCTACATCTTAGACGAGCCCAGTATCGGTCTGCACCAGCGTGACAACGACAAATTAATTGCCACCCTGAAACACCTGAAAGACTTAGGCAATACCCTGATTGTCGTGGAACACGATGAGGATACGATGCGTGCTGCCGACCACATTATTGACATTGGTCCCGGAGCCGGTGAACTCGGCGGCGAACTGGTAGCCCAGGGAAGCATCGAAGACATTATCAGCTGCCCGAAGTCACTGACCGGTGATTATCTTGCAAGACGTAAGTTCATCCCGGTACCGGAGGAACGTAAAAAGCCGACCGGTTACCTCAAGATTCTTGGTGCAGAACAGAACAACCTCAAGAACATTGATGTAGAGATTCCGCTCGGAGTATTTACCTGTATCACGGGTGTATCCGGCTCCGGTAAATCTTCTCTGATTAACGAGATTTTATACAAGCGTCTTGCACGTGACCTGAACCGTGCACATACGCTGCCGGGCAAACACAAGGATATTCTCGGTATAGAACAGCTTGATAAAGTAATTAACATCGACCAGTCGCCGATTGGACGTACCCCTCGCTCGAACCCTGCCACCTATACCGGTGTCTTCGACCAGATTCGTGATTTGTTCGCTTCCACGCCGGACGCGAAGATGAAAGGCTACAATAAGGGGCGGTTCAGTTTCAACATTAAGGGCGGTCGTTGCGAAGCCTGCAGCGGTGATGGCATTATCAAGATAGAGATGAATTTCTTACCGGATGTCTATGTGCCTTGTGAAGTCTGTGGCGGACGTCGTTACAACCGCGAGACTCTCGACGTTCTCTATAAAGGTAAGAACATTTATGATGTTCTGGATATGACAATCGAAGAGGCAGTACGTTTCTTCGAGCCGATTCCGTCCATCCGCAAGAAGATTGAGACCATGAACGATGTCGGGCTCTGCTATCTGAAACTCGGTCACCCTTCTACCGCCCTTTCCGGTGGCGAAGCACAGCGTATTAAGCTGGCAACCGAGTTGTCCCGACGCAGTACCGGCAAAACCATCTACATCTTAGATGAGCCGACCACCGGTCTGCACTTTGCCGATATCCACAAACTCGTCGAGATGTTAAGGCGCCTCGCTGAAGGCGGCAACACCGTCATCGTCATTGAACATAACCTTGACGTCATTAAGACCGCTGATTATATCATCGATATCGGACCGGAAGGCGGCGATCGCGGCGGTACCGTTATCGCAAGCGGCACACCGGAAGAAATTGTCCAATGCGAACAGTCCTATACCGGCAAATATCTGAAGCCATATTTAGAGGAGAAACACTAACAACCCTGTTTCAGATAATTCTCCCGTTACCTTAACCAACAACTTGTTTGAACATTCACGAAAGAAGGTATTCTATGCACCACTTTTTTGCAATGATGTCACGTATGAAATACATTGAACGCTGGGCTCTGATGCGCAATTCCATCCCGGAAAACATCAGCGAGCATTCTCTTGAAGTCAGCATGCTTGCCCACGCTCTTGCCGTAATCGGCAACCGCCGTTTCGGCAAGTCGCTGAATGCTGAAAAAGCCGCGCTGATTGGTCTCTATCATGATTCCACTGAGATTCTGACCGGCGATATGCCGACCCCGATTAAATATTACAACCCCGAGATAAAAAAAGCCTTTAAAGATATCGAAGATACTGCCGCACGCAATCTGCTCTCCCTCTTACCGGAAGATATGCAGGCAGACTACTTTGACATCTTCTTCCCGGATGAAACAGAAGCTTATCTGCACCGGCTGGTAAAAGCCGCAGACAAGCTCTCTGCTTTGATTAAATGTATCGAAGAAGCTAAGACCGGTAACACAGAGTTCACCAGTGCCCAGACAACCCTGAAGCAAAGTATAGACGAGATGCATCTGGAAGAAGTAGACGAGTTCATCAAGGACTTCCTGCCGTCCTACTCTCTCACATTAGACGAATTACGTTAAAAAAAACCGTTTTGCACAGTTGCAAAACGGTTTTTCATTCTTACATTTCCTTTATTCCTCTTTTGTTTCCTTTAACGTTTCGATAAAGTCGGATATCGCTTTCTTTTCTTCTGCCGACAGGATACTCATGAGATTGATCATGACAACAACCTGATTATCAAGCATCGTTACTTTCTCCACGCAACCCGTCGTAGAACGCAACATCAGCGGAGCCATACTGGATTCATCAAATTCCAAACCAGTAATACAGTGAATCGTATCGACCTGATAAGCTACCATATTCCCGTCTAAATTTCCGATAATAATATTATACGGTTCTCCGGCCGGCAATGGCGGAAGATTGAAATGGCTGCGAAGACCAACAACCGGTACTACCTCGTCACGAATCATCGTCACACCCAGCAGACAGGACGGAATTCCCGGCATCCACTGTATCTTTGCTTCGCTCTCTACTGATCCCGCAAGTGCCACATCAACTGCATAAAGCGAACCGTTCATCATAAACACCAAACAAGTCTCGACTGCCATTCTTACCATCCTTTCCTGTTGCAAAATACTTTCTTTTCGTTACTCTTCCACCGGTTTTGTATGAATCCATTTCAGATATGCATTGATAAACGGATCGATATTACCATCCAATACACTACCGGCATTTGCCACTTCTGCATTGGTACGGACATCCTTTACCATTGTGTAGGGCTGTAATACATAAGAACGAATCTGACTACCAAAATTGATTTCTTTTACTTCGCCACGAATTCCGGACTCTTTGCTCCGATTCTCTTCTTCACGAAGCAGATACAGTTTTGCCTTTAACATCTGCATCGCTTTATCTTTGTTCTGATACTGGGAACGTTCATTCTGACATTGTACTACGATTCCGGTCGGAAAGTGGGTAATACGGATTGCAGACGAGGTCTTATTTACCTTCTGACCACCGGCACCACTGGAACGGAACACATCAATACGGATGTCTTCATCTGCAACTTCAATATCCAGATCCTGTTCAATATCCGGCATAACATCGCAGGATACGAATGAGGTCTGGCGCTTACCTGCAGCATTGAACGGTGAGATGCGCACGAGACGATGTACGCCTCTCTCAGACTTCAAGTAACCGTATGCATTGTCACCATTGATTTGCAGGGTTACGGATTTGATTCCGGCTTCTTCACCTTCCAGGAAGTCCAGCGTTTCCACACTGAATCCCTTCTTATCTGCCCAACGCTGATACATACGACAAAGCATGCCTGCCCAATCACAGCTCTCAGTTCCGCCTGCACCTGCATGCAGGGTCAGAATCGCATTTTCTTTGTCATATTCGTCACATAAGAGGGTCTTCAGGCGTAATGACTCAAACTTCTCAACAAAGCAGTCCAATTCCTCCTGAATCTCTCCTACCATCTGAGGATCTTCTTCCTCGTATCCCATCTCGAGCAATGTCTGGATATCTTCATATCCCTGCTCCAATTCCTGATACTCTGCAATGGTATCCTTGAGATTTTTCAATTCTTTCATGTATGCCTGCGACTTCTCGGTATTGTCCCAAAAGTTCGGCTCTTCCATGATACCTTCAATTTCTTCGACTCTCAGCTTCTTGTTAGCGAGGTCAAAGTGAATCCCCCACTTCAAGCAGCGGTTTTTCATAGGTTCCAAGTGTGTACTTGATCTGATCTAATTCAACCACTTAATCACTTCCCTTCATTTACCATTATCATTCTTTTTCATCTCAATGTATATTAGCGGAAACACATACAACATGCGTACAATTCAACGCAATCCTGCTCCCGGCATACTAAACATCATCAATATATACGGCGGAATCAGTTTCTGCCGCAACACTGTTTATACTTCTTGCCCGATCCGCATGGGCACGGATCATTCGGATATACCTTATCCGTCTCACGCTTCTTCGGTGCATTGGCAAGGGTATCATCCTTGTTCGTACCGGTAACCTTAGCTACCTGCTCACGTTCCAGTTTCTGTTCAATACGCACATGCATCAAGGACTTCACTACATCTTCGGAAATCGCATCAATCATACCGTCAAACATTTCAAAGCCCTGAATACGGTACTCTACCACCGGATTGCGCTGTGCGAACGACTGTAAATGAATACCCTGCAGGAGCTGTTCCATATCATCGATGTGCTGTAGCCATTTCCGGTCAATAACACGGAGTAAGATGATACGTTCCACCTCACGCAATGCTTCCTTCTCCGGGAATTCTGCTTCCTTGGCCTCATAAGTCTTAACCGCTTTTTCCTTCAGGAACTGAATCAGGTTATTTTTCTTATAGGTCTTCATCTGCTCATCGTTTAAGATGACAGGTGCAAACGGAAAGATTGGTGTCAACATTGCGTTCAGGCTTTCCATATCCCACTCTGCCGGCTCCTGATCATCACCGATGTGTACATTCACAATGCCTTCTACGGTATCATTGATCATCTTAAAGATGGTATCACGCATACTCTCACCACTGAGCACGCGGCGACGTTCTCCATAAATGACTTCACGCTGTTCATTCTTAACCTGATCGTATTCAAGAAGATTCTTACGAATCGCATAGTTGTTGTTCTCAATCTTTTTCTGCGCACGTTCGATGGCATTGTTCAGCATCTTATGTTCGATCTGCTGTCCTTCTTCCATACCAAGCGACTGGAATACCGTTATCATACGTTCGGAACCAAACAGACGCATAACGTCATCTTCCAGGGAAATATAGAAACGGGATTCACCCGGATCACCCTGACGTCCGGAACGACCACGCAACTGATTGTCAATACGTCTGGATTCGTGACGTTCCGTACCGATGATTTTAAGACCGCCAAGTTCAGTTACTCCGTCACCCAGCTTAATATCTGTACCACGACCTGCCATGTTCGTCGCAATGGTAACCGCACCTTTCTGACCTGCATCAGCTACAATCTCCGCTTCCAGTTCATGATACTTCGCGTTCAACACCTTATGCGGTACCCCACGCTTCTTGAGCATCATACTCAGTTCTTCGGAAGCCTCAATGGTAATCGTACCAACCAGTACCGGCTGCCCGGTCGCATGTGCTCTTACAACCTCATCTACAATTGCATTGATTTTCTCTCTGTGTGTCTTATATACAACATCGTTCAGGTCCTGTCTTGCTACCGGGCGGTTCGTCGGAACCTCGATAACGTCCATACCGTAGATGTCACGGAATTCTTTCTCTTCGGTCAATGCCGTACCGGTCATACCACACTTCTTCGTGTACTTATTAAAGAAATTCTGGAAAGTAATCGTTGCCAGCGTACAGCTTTCTCTCTTAACCTTTACATGTTCCTTCGCTTCGATTGCCTGATGCAGACCATCCGAGTAGCGTCTTCCCGGCATCAGACGTCCGGTAAAGTCATCTACGATGATAATCTCATCATCTTTTACCACATAATCCTTATCCTTAAACATCAGATAATTCGCACGCAGTGCAAGAATAATATTGTGCTGGATATCCAGATGCTCAGCATCGGAATAGTTTTCAATATTGAAGAACTGTTCTACACGCTTGATACCTTCTTCCGTAAGAACAACATTCTTTTCTTTTTCATTGACAACAAAATCACCGGTCTCTTCCAAGTCCATGTTCATAATGGTTTCCATCTTGGTCAGTTCCTTGACGGTACCCTTCTTCATCTGGCGCGCAAGAATATCACACACCTCATAGAGCTTGGTTGACTTTCCGCTCTGTCCGGAAATAATCAACGGAGTTCTCGCCTCATCGATGAGAATCGAGTCAACTTCGTCGATTACGGCAAAATGCAGATCACGCATAACCAGTGAGCTCTCATACATTACCATATTGTCACGCAGATAGTCGAAACCAAATTCATTGTTCGTACCATAGGTGATGTCACAAGCATATGCCTCCCGACGTTCATCGTTACTCATATTACTCAGGATACATCCCACCGTCATGCCGAGGTTCTTGTAGATCTGTCCCATCCATTCGGAGTCACGCTTTGCAAGATAATCGTTAACGGTTACTACATGAACACCTTTGCCTTCCAATGCATTCAGATAAACGGCAAAAGCGGAAGTAAGGGTCTTACCTTCACCCGTCTTCAACTCGGCAATACGTCCCTGATGCAGGATAATCGCACCGGTCAGCTGCGTCTTAAACGCACGCTGATGCAGGGCTCTCTTTGCCGCCTCGCGCACTACCGCAAATGCTTCTTCCAACAGGTCATCCAAAGTCTCTCCCTTTTCCAGACGAACCCGGAATTCACTTGTCATTGCACAAAGTTCTTCATCCGTATATGCTTCGAACTTCGGCTCCATCGCCTCGATTCGTTCTACTCTCGGTTTAATCCGTTTTAATTCGTGTTCACTATGTGTACCAAATATCTTTGTAAAAATACTCATAGATATACCTGCTTTCTCATACAATCCTTGCCGGCAATTATGGCATACCACAACCAGCTTAACCTTTATAATACCATTTTTTCATATCTTTATCAACTGATATTTCACATGTGGAGTACATTGTCCTCCACATTGCACTCCTGCAGGTATAGAAAGAATTTTCTTCAGCAAAAAAAAAACGCCCGATGCATCTGCACCGGGCATTTCATCTTAATATTCAGGTTCAATCAGACCGTAAGAATTTGCTTTTCCTTTTCGCTTATATACAACATTCACTTCGTCAGTCTGTGCGTTACGGAAAACATAGAAGTTATGGCCCAGAAGTTCCATCTGTACACACGCTTCTTCCGGATCCATCGGCTTCATTGCGAAACGTTTTGATCTGGTAATCTCTATCGCATCATCTTCCGGCGAATCTTCTTCTACCAACAAACGGCTGAAACCAATTGCATCCTGCTTGGAATCAATCAATTTATTCTTATAGCGCTTCAACTGACGCTCAATTACCTCTTCCACCAAATCAATTGATACATACATATCCGAACTTTCCTGTTCGGCACGGATTATCGTCCCTTTTACCGGAATGGTAACCTCAATCTTCTGTCGGTCTTTCTCCACAGTGAGTGTGGCATGAATCTCTGTATCAGAATCGAAATATCGTTCTAATTTTCCGATCTTGTCCTGAACTGCCGACCTCAGAGAATCTGTGACCTCGATATTTTTACCAATGATTGTATAACGCATATACACCACTCCTTCCGGGTTCGATATTCCGCAAGGCAGCAAGCTGTCTTGCTTTTCACTTATTATATCATGAGTAATGCAAAACATCAACCAAAAAATCTCGTTTCACAAAAAACATTTTATTTTCGCTCCTAATTCTATATACAATTCTTCGTCCTCATCTTGGTTTTTCCGACAAAAACCTTGTCAATAGAACAATTCGATTTTTTTCGCGCTTTTGCGATTTTTACGTTCTTAACAAAACAAACTTTCACTCTTGACGCGTTTTGTCATTCGACAGTCGTGGTTTCAAAATGTGGATAACGTGGATAGTTTCGTGTATAACTCCTGTTTTGTGGCTTTTTTCAACTTGTATTTCTTTTCCTTTTAAAAAGTTATCCACATTTTTCGGGATAGTCACAAAAACAGCAAATCCATGCTTTGTGCAACTTGCACAGTTTACCACTTTTTTCTTGTCACTTTTTCCGCAGTTGCACAAACCCAATAAACTCAATTTTCACTCAATTTGCTTCACTTAGCGCACAATTTATATCTTCTTAACAATAGTTCCGGCAGTAACAATTTCACGATTTATCAAGCATTGTTTTATAAAATACACAAAAAAACAGGCGTAGATTTCTACGCCTGTGCTACTCTTGCCCGTATCTTTCTTAATTCCTGATCGAAGCTTTCCAACTTCATTGGTTTCGCATAATAATATCCCTGAATCATATCACAGTTTGCACTAATCAGGAAATCCTTCTGCGACTCATTCTCAACGCCCTCTGCCAATACTTCCATGTCCAAATCTTTTGCCATTGAGATAATATGGGTTACGATTGTCTTTTCTTTCTGACTGTCATCTGCTGCATCAAAATTGTCCAAAAATGCCTTGTCCAACTTTAAGATATCTACCGGAAGTTTTTTCAACATATTGAGCGATGAATAGCCGGAGCCAAAGTCATCCATTGAGAGCACGAATCCTGCCTGCTTCAGCTTCAACATGACATTAATCAACTGTCCCAACTCATCAAACAACACCGTCTCGGTCAATTCGAACTCAATCAAATGATGCGGAATGCGATACTTGTCTGTAATCTCCACCAGTCGATCCACCAAGTCTGCATTGTACAAATGTACACGGGAAAGATTTACCGATACCACCACCGGTTCAATCTCTTCATTGAGCCAGTTCCGGATGCACTTACACACAGACTCCAGAATATAATAGTCAATCTTAACAATAAAACCATTGGATTCAAACAACGGTACAAAACTGCTCGGATATATCAGACCTTTTTCCGGGTGATCCCAACGCACCAATGCCTCTGCGCCCACAATCTGTTCCTGTACTGCAGAATACTTTGGCTGCATATAGACTACAAACTGCTGTTTTTCTAACGCCTGACGCATCTCGTACTCGAACTGTTCCTGCTCTGCGCGTCGCTGTTGCAATTTTTCATCAAAAAATTCGATATTGTTTTCAAACAAACGTCTTGCTTCTTCTCGGGCAATGTTTGCGCGCTCTCTTACCTTGGCTGCCGATTCACCGGCATGCATAATGCGGTATGCACCGCAAGTAAAAGTAACCGTATATACACTGTCAACCTCTTCGTTTGGAGGAACCTGTCCAACCCGGTGCAAGACATCCAAAACACGTCTGCTCAACTCTTCATCGCCATCATACTGAAGCAACAAACCGAATCTTGCTTCCGAAGTATGCGCCAACAGCTCGTCCGGCATTATTTCCGTCTTCAAGCCATTTGCAACATACTGCAGAATGTAATTGCCATACGCATATCCATACATGTCTTTTATGTACGAAAAATTATCCAGTTCAACGGATAAATACACATAAGGACGACGCATATTGCGTAAACGCTCGTCTGCATCCTGACGATGTTTTGCTTTGGTCGGCAAACCGGTTACTTCGTCCACGTATGCATACTGGTATGCACTGTTCTTAAACTGCGACTTACTCACCAGATTCATCACAATCATGGCAGCAACTGCAAATAAAATCAAAATAGCTGCCACCATCAGAACCATCTGAGCAACCCACATCTTCTGTGCAATCTCTGCCTCAAGCATCGCAATCTGTTCTTGTGATCCTGCTACACCACTCTCTCCGAAGAACTCTGCCAATTCTCTCTGCATTTTCATATCAGACCGAAGTGATATAAACAAAAACAATGTAACAACTGCTGCAATGCATAAAGTTACAACAATGCCCCAAAGCATTAATCTAATTATGTTTTTTTGCTTTCCTGTTTCTAACATCCTCTGTTTCCATTTTGAGAGAAATAACTCTCAAATGCCCCTCAATTTCACAAGCCAAAAAACTTGCTCGTAAATTATAACATGCAAAAAACGGCAGAATCAAGTCAAAATCAAACGTCAAACCGCCAAAATTTAATGCATAATTTTATGAAACTTGCACGAAAACGCATCGAAAACACGGTTTTTCTTCACTCTTTCGCGTATATCGACACTTTTTTCATAATCATGCTCACAATTTCTGAAATCTATGCATGCCGTATTCACAGCGTCGGACTCTTCGGATCGCGACGGCAAAGCATAACATTCAGATTGCCGTTCCGGCATCGGATTTCGTCAATAAATTCTTTCTCATCCTGCTCTTTATTCATGTAAACACGATAAGTTAATTCATACATAGAACCAAGATTTGTTGTTTTTACTCTCTCCAATTCATACGACTTTGTGTACTTATCCAAAAGGTCGTCGAAAATCTCGGAATAATTCATATCTTCCGGCACAACAATCTTCAGTTGCTTGGATACGTCACAGAAGAATTTGGAGCAAAGTGTTGAGAACACGAGAAAAGCAACACATACAATCAAAGTAAATGCTCCCGCAAACCCGATGTATCCCATACCGTTAGCAAGACCAATCGCTGCACAACTAAAGATAAAAGTAATATCCTTCGCATCCCCCGGAATACTACGAAAACGAATCAGCGCAAAAATACCCGCGATAGAAAAAGCTCTTGCGACATTACTTCCTACCATCAAAATCACCGCCGTCACGATTGCCGGCACCAGAATCAACGCCAATGCAAAATGTTCTGATGTGCGTTTTTTTCTCATGGAAACCGCATATGTAACCGCTACCACAATACCCATAATCAGCGAAGCTACCACACATATCAGTGATGCCTTGACATATACCACCCCATCCGCTGTTGTTGAACCGATTATAGATTCAAACATGTTTCTACCTCCTGCTTCTTTGGATTTACTAATCCATATGTTTTCCGATACTCCGTTCCATATTTCGAGAACGACTTCGGATATACTTTACACTCATTCAGAATCGCTGCCAGCCACAGCGGCATCGCCTGATTTACCTTTACCTCCATGACCCAACGGTCCTCCGGTAACAGTTTCTCGCCGTAGTTGCCGTAATGCAGTCCCAGATCGTATCGTCTGGTTGTAATATTACGGTCAAACGTAATCCGCAAGCTGGAGTCTTCCTTAGAGAACATGGCACAACGCTCGTAACTCAGGTACAATGCCGGGCGGATTCCTTCATAATGATTAATGAAATACGTCAATTCCCTGGTCACCTGCCGATTCATAAATGCCGGAAGTTCTGTGGTTCCGTCTTCATTCGAATAATACCCGTTCTCAATAAAACGGTACGCATCTCCCAGACGAATCTTGGTTCTGCGTTTATACACCACACCATCATACTTTTTCTTCACTTCAAGGAAAACCTTATCGTCCAACTCCTTCGTTCCGTAGCTTCGAAGTCGCAGCTTTTCTTTGTACATCGGCTTGTCCATGGAACGGCGGATCAACTCATTACTCGGAGTATCATAATAAATATTGCAAATCAGATAACAGTCTCCGTTCTGGCTGTGTGCATCCGCCTCCATATAAGGCTCCAGACGTTCGCGGAGCACCCGATATACGGCATCGTCCATCTGATATTTCTTTTCTGTTCGGTTGAACACTTCAATTGCCATCGGTAACTCCTCATCAGTAACTCTTCACCAAAACTGTATTACATTCTGTCTTCCAACTGTTTCTTCAATTCTTCGTAACCCGGCTTTCCGAGCAGTGCAAACATGTTCTTCTTGTAACTTTCTACACCCGGCTGGTCAAACGGATTCACGCCAAGCAGATATCCGCTTACACCACACGCAAATTCAAAGAAATAGAACAACTCGCCAAGATTGTATTCACAGCGTTCCGGAATCATAATCTGAAGATTCGGAACATTACCATCAGTATGTGCCAGGATCGTTCCACGGGTTGCAGACTTATTTACAAAATCTACACTCTTGCCGGCAAGATAATTCAAACCGTCCAGGTCAACTTCCTCTTCCTGCATGATAAATTCGTACGGAGACTTCTCCAACTGTACTACGGTCTCGAATAAAATTCTCTGGCCATCCTGAATATACTGACCCATAGAATGCAGATCAGTGGTTAAATCTACGGATGCAGGATAGATTCCCTTGCCATCTTTACCTTCACTCTCGCCATAGAGCTGCTTCCACCACTCCGATACAAAATGGAGAGACGGCTCGTAGTTCGCCAGAATCTCGATACTCTTTCCCTTTCTCAGCAAACAGTTACGAACTGCTGCATAAAGCAGCGCATCGTTGCTTTCAAACGGCTGTTCCAGACACTGATGTCTCATTGCAGCAGCACCTTCCATCAACTTATCAATATCCGCACCACTGACTGCAATCGGAAGCAAACCAACTGCGGTCAATACGGAGAAACGTCCTCCAACATCGTCCGGAACTACAAAGGTCTCGTACCCCTCTTCATCCGCAACCTTCTTCAATGCACCGCGTGCCTTATCCGTCGTTGCATAGATACGCTTTGCAGCCTCCGCTCTGCCATATTTTTCAATCAACTTCTGCTTAAAGATACGGAAAGCAATCGCCGGTTCGGTTGTCGTACCGGATTTGCTGATAATATTTACGGAGAAATCACGATCTCCGATAATGTCCATCAATTCAGCAAGGTAGATACTGCTGATACTGTTTCCGGCAAAATAAATCTCCGGAGTCTTGCGTTCCTCCTTGCTTCTCTTGTTGTTAAAGCTATGTCCGAGGAAAGAAATCGCAGCCTTTGCTCCAAGATAAGAACCGCCGATACCGATTACTACCAATACTTCAGAATCGGCCTGGATCTTCTTCGCAGCCTTCTTAATACGTGCGAACTCCTCTTTGTCGTACTCCACCGGCAAATCAATCCAGCCAAGGAAATCATTGCCCGCACCACTCTTACCGACTAAAGTATTCTTCGCAAGTTCTGTCTGCTCTTTCATCTGCAGAATTTCTCTTTGGTCAATAAAGTTCTTTGCTGCGGATACATCGAATCTAACACCCATGATATTGTCTCCATTCTATAAAATATTATATTAAATAACCATTTCAAACCAACTATATATTATATCAGAAGCATTTTGGAATCGCAAGCACTTCAACTTATTTAACATTCCTTTTATATCCGCGCGCAAACAAAAATCGGCTCCCGCAAATACGGGAGCCGATATTACGTGTTACTGTTGATACCTTGTGGTATCATGATCCCTTACGGGATCAAAGGAAGGAGGGGGGGAGGATATTGTTATGAGATGCTTTCATTCAATCATTAAATATGCACTACATTCTTCAACCAGTTCAGTGCCTCGTCTACAGTGGCAAAATGTCCTTCTGCAATTCCGGTCTGGGAACGTTCCGTATTCTTCTTCGCCTGAACCTTAAGCATAACCGAAAAACCTTCTGCAAATGCAAACGCCTTACAACCAGCATCAACAAATGCCTTTGTCATCGCCACCAGTTCGTTGCTCTCAGCCGGTGTTACCGGCTCCATCTGGGAACAATCTGCGATATATGCCCAACCGGTTGACTTCCAAGCTGCGGCACTTGCAAGAACCGTCTTTGTCAACCACTTTAATTCTTCTACATTCGTCTTTCCGTTCCCCGCAGATACTACAATCTTTCTTCCGGGAACAACATCCACGGACTGTGCACCATTCTTCTTTACCATATCATTCTCCATTCCGAGAAAGCCGCCTGATGCAACATTCTCATCTGTAATTGTCATACAATTTTGCCAAATCAAACAAAAAATGAAATTTCATATATTCATTATAACAACTTTTTGACGCTTGTCAACATTTCGTGATGTGTTATCTTATCCTTTTCAGTTTTCGAAAATGTGTTTTTCTCTTTTTTGCGTTTTTATCGCGTGCTTCACCTTTTGTGATTTTGCTTTGCTGTTTTTTACAATAAAATAGGAGACGGTGACGAACCGCCTCCTGCTTTATCACTATTCTATTATTCCGCCGGACTGAAGTCTTCCTTGCCGACTCCGCAAAGCTCACACGCAAAATCTTCCGGGAGTTCTTCCCACTTTACGCCTGCTTCCTCTTCATCATATACCCATCCACATACATCACAAACATATTTCATACATCGCACCTCCATAATTCAAACGTTATGATTTTGTAAAATACTCTTTTCCATGGTGACAGAGCGGACACTCATAATCATCCGGAACCTCATCACCTTCATAAACATATCCGCAGATGGAACAGGTCCATGAACCCTGATCTGTCTTTTCTGCAGCCTTTCCTTTAATATTGCTCTGATAATACGCATAACTGCAGGACGTTTCTTCAGACAGCACTTCTGCATCCGTCACCTCAGCAATAAATAAGGTATGACTGTCCAGATCAAAATGTTCCGTGACCTTCGCAGATATGTACATATTCGAATGCTCCGTAAGATACAGCAAGCCATTCTCGCTTCGTCCCACACTGGTAAACTCCGCAAATTTATCAACATCTCTTCCTGACTGCATTCCAAATTGTTGAAACAATGCGAAATCCGCAGTCTCATCAACAGAAGACACATTACAGATTCCGGTATGCAGAATCATATCGTGTGTCAAATTCGTCTTCTGTACCGCAAAAGCAATCCGCGTCGGATTGCTGGCAACCTGCATCGCAGTATTAATAATACATCCGTTATCTTTTCCGTTTTCCCATGCAGTCAATAAAAACAAACCATACGTCAGCTTATATAATGCAGTATTATCCATAAGCAGTTTCCTCGCTATGTGCGGTTTTGTAACTCCGTGTATTCTTAGTATCAAACGCCCTACAAGTCTTCTTGCAGGGCGTTCTTCCTACGGTCCGTAATTCATCTTAGCCGAAATATCTCTTAAGAAGACCTTCAAACGCCTTGCCATGACGAGCCTCATCTCTTGCCATCTCGTGTACGGTATCGTGAATTGCGTCCAGATTTGCAGCCTTTGCACGCTTTGCAAGATCAAACTTACCTGCGGTTGCACCATTCTCCGCATCCACACGAAGCTCAAGATTCTTCTTGGTGCTGTTCGTGATGCACTCACCTAAAAGTTCTGCAAACTTAGCAGCATGTTCTGCTTCTTCCCAAGCAGCCTTCTCATAATAGAGACCGATCTCCGGATAACCCTCACGATGTGCGACTCTTGCCATCGCAAGATACATACCAACCTCCGTACACTCGCCGTTAAAGTTCATGCGAAGGTCATTCATGATGTCTTCGCTTGCGCCCTGTGCTACACCAACAACGTGCTCAGCAGCCCATGTCTTCTCGCCTTCCTGCTTGTTGAACTTGCTTGCCGGAGCCTTACATACCGGACAGCTTTCCGGAGCCTCATCGCCCTCATGAACATAACCACAAACTGCACATACATACTTAGCCATAAATACATCCTCCTAAAAATAATTTATTGTTTCGCTTTGTTGATATTAGTAATTATTACTGTTATTATAATATCAACAGTTCTTCTGTTTGTCAACAACTTTTTTCAAAATTTTATATTTTTTATCTTACCCGACATTTTTCTTACAACAGTTCTCACACTCACCAAGAAATAATAACGAGTGAGAGCGAATCGCCCCGGCATATCCGACCTGCGCCAATGTATTCAACTGCTGCATCGGTTCCATCGCAATATCCGATACCCTGCCGCAACGTTCACAATACAAATGATAATGCTGCATCGGGTTCCCGTCGAAGTGATCCTTTCCGCCTTCTGTTGTCAGTTTGATTGCTTCTCCCTGCTCCACCAAAAGGTTCAGGTTCCGATAAACCGTACCCAGGCTGATATTCGGATAAACATTCCTTATCTCTTGGTACACCTCATCCGCCGTCGGATGGGAATATGTGCCCTTCAAGTACTCTTTGACTGCTTCTCTCTGTCTGCTGTACTTCGTAGCCTGCATCACTTACCTCCCTTTATATAATAATAGTAACTCTTACTATTATTATAATATCATTCATTCCGCTCTTTGTCAATCATATATTTTATCAATCCTGCTTATTTTTGATCAAAAAGAACCATGTCAGATGTTTTGACCCAAAAATAAGGGCTGTCCAATGACAGCCCAACTGATTATGCCAGAAACTCGCGCAGCACTTCTGAGATAATCTGATCCTCTTGTGCCGGAGTAATATCCACTTTTCGTTTCAACTGTTCCCGCTTCTGTCGGGCGTTTTCTTCTTTTGCATTTCCTGTCTTATCCCGTGTTACCTGCAATTCAGCAGTTACTGCAGTCCCCATCCTTTGTTGCATCTTTGCCATACGCCTTGTCAGCTTGGCTACTCTTTTTTGTTCCTTCTTCTGTTTTTTCTGCAACCTTACCTCTTCTTTTACTGCTTTCCTCTCCTGTTTTTTCTGTAAGCGATTTTCTTTTTTCGCAACCTTTGCCGATTTCTTCGAGAGTTTCTGTTCTTGCTTTTTCTCTTTTCGTTGTTCCTTCTTGTTTTCTCCTTGGTTTTTGCCCGGATTGCTTCCAAAATAAGTTGTCTTCGTTCCCTCTTGTACCGTCTGTTTCTTTTCTTCTTCCTCTTCCGATAAACTCACGCTGCCTTTTGTTTCTACAGTCTCTGTACAAGCAATCTCCTGTTGTGCCGTAACGCCAAAATATTCTTCTTGCGCTCTTCTGTCGCCTCGGTAACGTCTTCTTGCTTCTGCCTGCAAGGTATTCTCAAAATAATCGCATAAGTTTGTACGAAGCAAACTCTGTTTTTCTTTCAAATTCACAAATACAGTAACTCCATACAAAAACACAGTTAACAACACACCATATGTAAGATAAATCATTGCGGTCACTGTATCTTGGCGGTACACCGCTACAATCACCGTTTCAAATGATACAAACAACAAAATCACCGGTATCATCATCTGTCCCAAGCGCTCCCATGTTTTCAGATAGATTCCCATCCACTTTCTTCTTCCTATATTCTTTTCCACAAACAATTCTACATTTCGTATCCGGTTATTCCATTCGTAACCGCTCTCGAATCTCGTCTTCATCTGTTTTAACCAAAGCAGTTTTGTACTTCGCATCCGATCCGACGCGCTCAGACTGCGGCTATAGATTACCGACAAAACAATCTGTATCAGACAGCCGGTTGCTGCCGCTCCCCACACCCCGTACATCAACCAATCGTTCTCCAAAAATAGAATCATCAGCTCATTCACAATATTTCCTCCATTCTGAGAACGTTCTTTTCGTTCTCCCGTTTTCCATTTGTTGGCATAATTATACTGCTTACAAGCTGACTTTCCTAGAAAAACCGTTCGTCTTTTGCCGACGGCAACGGTCCGCATTCGCAGTGGTACGACGTTACCCGTCAGAAAGCACAGGAAAGCAAAAAAATAAGAGAAGCCGATTCGACTTCTCTTATCAATTCTTATTATAATTTGGTTGATATTCAGATTCTGGTATGATACATCAGAATCGCAGCAGCAACTGCAGCATTCAAAGATTCGAGTTCTCCCGACATCGGAATCCGCACCCGCGTATCCGCAGTCTCTGCCACCTCCGGCGACAGACCATTTGCTTCGTTTCCAATTAGAATCGCACTGCGGTCCGCGTATGCAACCTGATCATACTCTTCTGAGCCGGACAGATATGCCGCATATAATCTTACACTATTATCCTGTAAGCACTTCATCGTCGCAAGTGTATCTTCTACATAGAGAAACGGCACGCGGAAAATCGATCCCATGGTAGAACGGATTACCTTCGGATTAAAAATATCAACCGAACCTTTGCTTATGATTACGCCACTCATTCCGGCACCCTCTGCGGTACGAAGAATCGTGCCAAGGTTCCCCGGATCACGAAGATTCTCAAGAAAGAGGATTCGTAACGGTCGATCTGTCCCTGCCGCCAACAAGGTTTCCAGGCGATACTTCGGCTGTTTCACGATTGCCAGTATCCCCTGCGGTGTCACTGTCTCAGCCGCTTCCTTAAAAACATTGTCTGCCAGAATCTCATACGGGAGTTCATCCAGATACGCCGGCTCCGTCTCCATAATCTGCTTGTAAAAACTCTCTGACAAATAGGTCATCACAAGGAATTCCGGACGATACTTCAAAAGCTCGTCAAAGACCTTCTTTCCTTCTATGACAAACAAGCCTTCTTCGTCCCGCAATTTCCCCTTGTTCTGTAATTGTATCAGATGTTTTACCTGTTGATTTGCCGTTGATGTAATCATACGTCTAATCCTTATTATTCGCTAAAACCTGCAAGTTCCTTGTTCTGCATTGCACCGTACAATGCCGGCTTCGGCTCGTTCTTCAGGTTGTACAGCAACGGGTTGCGGTCTCTTCTCCAGGAAAGTGCATCACCGTATCCCCAGAAGGTCAATGCATCCATCTTTACAGTACCTGCTTCTACTCTCTGCAGGATTCCTTCGATCAGAGTGTAGTAATACTGTCCCTGCATTAACAGATTCTCGGTTGTTGCCTTCTTCACATTCTGCCAGGTACCCAAAGAGATATCCAGCTCGGTCAAGTTAATCTTCAGACCAAGTTCTGCAATCTTATCCATCGTTCTGAAGTACTGACCCTGATCGTCACCGGTGTAAAGATGTGCCTGGAAACCAACACCGTCAATCAGGTAGTTACCGTTTTCATCTACCAAGGTCTGTACAAACTCGTAAAGAGTCGTAGTCTTATACTGTTCATTATAATCGTTGTAGTACAGATCAATATAATCCGGTGCATACTTATTAGCGAAATAGAATGCATACCACAAATAATCCTCGCCAATCGTCTGGAGCCATAAACTCTCCTTACGCATCGAACCATCTTCCATCCAAGCTTCGTTTACAACATCATATGCGTAGAACGACTCTAACCAGCCGCCTTCTTCCAAAAGGGTAAATACCTGGCTGATATAACTTTCCATACGTGCCAGCATTACATCACGGCTTGCCTTCGGCTTCGTGGTATCAAATTCTTCATGGAAAATCCAGGTCGGAGTCTGGCTGTGCCAAACCAAAGTATGACCACGCATCGGGAATCCGTTTGTCTTACACCAGTCCAGAAGTCTTACGGTAGTATCAGAGAACTTTACAACAATATCTCCTGCAGCCTTGCTCTCTGCCTTATCCAGAATTGCTTCCGGCTTCAGATGATTCTCAAACGTGATACTGTTGAAGTGCTTCTTAATGATCTGAATACTGTTGTAATCCTGAATCATATAATCAGACAAACAGGTACCGGCCTTCAAACCATATTCTGCAAAAACATCCTTGATGCCGATTTCCGGTTCCGGAAGCGGAGTCGGAGTCGGGGTTGCAGTCGGCTTCGGCGAAGGGGTCGGAGTCGAAGTTGCAGTCGGTTCCGGACTCGGGGTTGCAGTTGCAGTCGGTGCAGTGGTTGCAGTCGGCGCGTTGGTCGCTACAGGTGCCTCCTCATTCTGTGCGCCGCAAGCTGCCAAACCAACCAGCATCAGCACTGCCAATAAGCATACTAACCATTTTTTCATAATGTTTCTCCTTATATAAATATTATTACTTACTCTTCTGCATCGTTGCCAGCTTCTCAGCCTGGTCAAGCCGACCAGGCTTCTTAATTTTCCTGCATCGTTGCCAGCTTCTCAGCCTGGTCGGCTGCGATTAAGCTGTCAATGATACCCTGAATATCACCGTTCATAATATCATCCAGACGGTATAAGGTCAAGTTAATACGATGATCGGTGCAACGGCTCTGTGGGAAGTTATAGGTACGGATCTTCTCGGAACGGTCTCCGCTTCCGACCTGACTCTTACGCAGGGACGCCTCAGCACTGTTCTTCTTCTCCATTTCAAGTTCATATAACTTGGAACGCAGTACCTTCAATGCCTTGTCACGGTTTTTCAGCTGGGACTTCTCGTCCTGACAAGAGATTACGATGCCGGTCGGAATATGGGTAAGACGTACGGCAGAGTCCGTCGTGTTGACACACTGTCCACCGTTACCGGATGCACGGAATACGTCAAACTTACAATCGTTCATATCAATCTGTACGTCTACTTCATCTGCTTCCGGCATAATCGCTACAGTTGCAGCAGAAGTATGGATACGTCCGCCGGACTCCGTCACCGGTACACGCTGTACACGGTGCGCGCCACTCTCATATTTGAGCTGGGAATAAGCACCCTGTCCGTTAATCATAAATACAACTTCCTTAAAACCGCCGATGCCATTCTCATTCAAACTGATTAACTCTGTTTTCCAACGCTTGCCCTCGGCGTACTTCATATACATACGGTAAAGCTCAGCTGCAAACAATGCTGCCTCATCACCGCCCGTACCACCACGGATCTCGACGATAACATTCTTATTGTCATTGGGATCCTTTGGAAGCAGCAGGATTTTTAATTCCTGTTCTTTTGCTTCTACGGTTGCGCGGCATGCATTCAGTTCTTCCTTTGCAAGCTCACGCATTTCTTCATCACTTTCTTCATCCAGCAAAGCAAGACTCTCCTCGATACCTTCCTTTGCTGCTTTGTATGCCTTATATGCTTCTACAATCTCCGAGAGATCCGTCTGTTCTTTCATGAGTTTGCGGAACCGGTTCTGGTCGCTTACTACCATCGGATCACTCAACTCATCCTGAATCTCCTGAAAACGAAGCAGCAGGTCTTCCAATCTGTCAAACATTTTCTACTCCTTTGCCTCTACCATGCGGTCAAGGCCTGCATAATCCTGATATACCTGTACATTAGAAAAGCCCGCTTTGTAAAACAACTCCTTCACGGCCTTTCCCTGTTCACAACCAATCTCTAAAAATACACTTCCGCCGGGATTTAAGTAATCCCTGCATTCTGCTGCAATCCTCCGGTAGAATTCCAGCCCATCCTCCATACCATCCAATGCCAGATGCGGTTCGTACTCGCGCACCTCGGGCATCAAATCAAAAATCTCTGCTGTCGGAATATACGGCGGATTCGATACAATGATATCAAACTTTCTCACACTGCTTTCCTTCGCAGCACCTGACACACTCGCCTCGCAACACGATGCCCATGCCTCAAACAAATCTCCTTGGCAAAATGCAATCTCTGCATCGTATGTCTTCGCATTCTTTCTGGCAACGTTAAGTGCCTCTTGTGAGATATCGCTCGCCGATACACTTTTCGCTTTTCCCAACATTCGTACCGCAATCGCAATACAACCGGAACCCGTACACAGATCCAGAACATCCTTTCCTTCACAGGCGTGAATCACGCGTTCTGCCAGAAGTTCTGTCTCCGGACGCGGAATCAATACATCCGGTGTGACACTCAGTTCAAACCCCATAAAATTCTGCTGTCCTGTAATATACTGCACCGGGATATGCTGCATGCGAAATGTCATCAGCTCTGCGAACTGCTCCGCTATGTTCTCGGGTACCGTTTCCTGATAGCGCAGACGGATTTCACTGCGGCTACACCCGGAAACATGCTCCAGCAGGAGCATAGCGTCACTTTTGTCCACCCCATACTCTGTCACGGCATCCTGCAACAAGGTCTGCCATGTTTCTGATTCACGTGCAATCATCTCAGGTCTCGTCCTCATCGTCCATTACAAAATAACGGTCGAGTGCCTTCAGAATGTCATCATCCTCTTCCTCTACCGGGATGATACGTGTGGTACGCTCCTCGTACGGATCCTTAAACTCCAGTGTGCTGTCCTTCTCCGACACTGTAAGCACTTTATCCAGTGCATCCAGATTTACTTCCAATGCTTTTTTACGCTCTTCTTCTGCAAGTGCTGCTGCCTTGGCAGCTTCCTCTGCTGCAATCGCAGCTTCTTCTGCCGCAAGACGTTCTGCTTCTGCTTTGGCTGCTTTCGCTGCTTCTTTTTCTGCAGCTAACTCTGCTGCCTTTGCCTTCTTCTCTTCTGCAAGCGCACCCTTCTCGCTCGCCTTGCGTTCTGCTTCCTGCTGTGCAGCGCGCTTCTGCTCTTCTGCTTTCTTCTCTGCAACCGCTTTACGCTCTGCCTCATCCTTTGCTGCCTGCTCGGCCTTTGCTGCATTCTTTGCCGCAAGACGCTCTGCCGCTGCCTGGTCCTTACGCACCTGTTCCACAAACGGCTTCCAATCATATACTGCTTCCACGGACGCAATTGCTACTTCAATCATGGAATCATCCGGCTCTCTGGTTGTCAGCTTCTGCAGAGCAAAACCCGGCTTACTGATGGCAACAACAAACTTATTGTCACTATTTCCTGCAAAGCGGATAATCTCATACGAAATACCGGCAATGACCGGAACCAAAAGTACACGGATCAACGCCTGAAGCCATACCTGATCCACGCGGATAAATAAGAAGAAAATCAAACTGATAAATACAACAAATAATAAGAAGCTGGTACCACAACGCTTATGCTGACGGGACTGTGTTCTGACATTCTCTACCGTCAGGTCAAGTCCGTTCTCGATACAGTTAATCGACTTATGCTCTGCACCGTGATAAGAAAACACACGCTTGATATCATTTAACTGGGAGATAGCAACTACATAGCCAAGGAAAATCAGGATACGCAACCCGCCTTCCACCAAAGTAAGAAGCAACTGGCTCTCGATTACCTTCGCAAGGAAACGGGACAAAAACATCGGAAGCAGCATAAAAAGAGCTACCGAAAATACGATGGAAAGCGCTACGGTTCCGGCAATAATCGCCTTATCCGATACAGACTCCTTTTTCGCATCTTCTGCACCTGCATTTTCCGTTTCTTCCGGTTCCTTCTTCGGTTCTTCCTCTTCAAAAAATGTTGCAGAAAAGGCCAGGGTCTTGATGCCGATCACCATCGAGTCGATAAACGCAACCACGCCACGGATGATCGGAGCTTTCAGGATACCTGTCCGCTTCTTTTCAATTTTCTGCACATCAACCACGATATCGCCGTCCGGTTTTCTGACTGCGACTGCATACCGGTCTCTGTTCTTCATCATTACACCTTCGATGACCGCCTGTCCGCCGATTTCTGATGATCTCATCTTTATCCTCCATTATTTTACAATTCAAAAATGGGCTGAGAGCATAACGCCTCAACCCTTTTTTTCGCATATTCGTATGTGCTAGTTGTTCGAAAGACCGTACTTACGATTGAACTTATCGATTGCACCACGTGCAGCTATGCTCTTCTGCTGACCGGTATAGAAAGAATGGCACTTGGAGTAGATTTCTACGTGAATCTCGCTCTTAGTAGAACCGGTTACGAATTCGTTACCACAGTTACAGGTAACCTTTGCCTGATAGTACTTCGGTTGGATTGCTTCCTTCATGATTTCACCTCACATATATAATCGAATCATTGTTTGAGCCGCCGATTTCTGACCGGCATTCTCTATCAATTCGGCTAGCTGATGAAATCACTTTCATCGAAACTGCCATAATTTCCAATACTGTCTACTCTAAAACCCACAACAGCTTTGTGATTATATCATAGGAAAGAAAGAAATGCAAGTGGTATTTTTCTTGTGTTTACGGACGGGGCTTTGGTGCAGCATATCTACGTTTTCTCCACCAAATAATGCAATAAAGACTCAACATTGCCAGCGAAATAACCACAATTGAAAAGTCCAATGATACATTTTCACAATACCCGGTTACTGCACTTAACACCGCAATACCAATCATCTCAATCGCGGAAACAATTGACAGTATCGTTGCTCTGCTGCTGTCGCTGATTTGTCTGTTTACTTCTGTCATGATAAAGATTTCTCTCACACGCATTACAATCGCCAAAACAGAAAAAGTCATAATTACCCAAAACGAGTTTTTGATAACAATATTACTTAAAAGAACCGCTATCACAGCCATAGTCAGAATGCCAAGCAAGCGTTTGGACTGCTTTATCTGTTTTTCAAGTACTCCGAAAACCTTCAGTGCCACCGTGGTGGTTATCGTAACAATCACACTAACGATGCCAAAATACGCTACCGGAAACGCCCTGTCGAGCAGTAACGGCTGTTGCAGATATAGAACAACATTGGAGAAACAAACAAATACAATCATATCAATCAGCAATATCTGAAACCCACTCTTTGCAATTGTCTGAATCCCTTCTCGGAATATCGAAAAATATCCTTTCAGGCTATAACTTTCTTTCTTAACATATGTATGCTGCTTTTCCTTCAATCCGAGACTCACTGCAAACGTCAAAAGATACATAAGCACCGTTATAAAGTATGTTGCTCTCATTGACATATACTTTACAACAATCACTGAAGTCAGCGCAGCCAGCAGCACCGAAATAAGGTTAATCACCTGAAGATTTGAAAAAATCACATTAGGGCTTTTGGTTATACTCTTATCATGCTCAACATCTTCGTACATCAACGCCAGAAATGTTCCGGAATAGCAACTTTGCCCCACGGCAGCAAAGATTTGCATCAGACCGAACATAAGCAGACCGGCACCAAACGCGCCACAGGAATACGCGATAGCAAATGCAAGACTTCCAACCACTAATGTTTTCTTCCGCCCAATCATATCAGAAAGCATTCCCGAAGGAACTTCCAAGACTGCAATCGCAACTGCATACACTGATTGCAACAACATAATCTCAAAATATGACAGTCCGTTACTATTATAAAATGCAACACTAACGGATGCAAAAACGGTAAAGCTTCTGAAGAAAGTAAATATGTACAACTTTCGTATCTCGTTCATATTACAAATTCCTCGTATTTTTGCAAAAAGGGGAATGAGCTTTAACATCTCCAGTATATGCCAATGTCAAACCTCTACACCATACTCCACAAATCTGACCGCAATCTAAACACCCTGTATCTTCAATACTAATTGCCCTATATTCTTGCATTGGATCTGCAAACCATACTGATTCTATCGAATCTCGAACTATATTCCCAGCCTTAAACTCTTCATATTCTTTCAGTAGTGGACACGGATACACATCTCCATTATTATCAATATACATAAGAGTACTAGCTCCCTCACACAATAATTCTCTAAGTTCTAACGATTGCATTGCGCACCTATACTCATGTCGATCAAACTGAGTAACTATCTTTATATCATCTTTTCTACATTCACTTATTTCTCCCAATAATTTTTCTATTACCCTTTTGTATTCTTGTATGTTAACTAGGCCTTTAGCTTGTCCCATTGGAATTATAGGACCAAATTTAATCTTTTTAATTCCAACTTTACGACACATTTCAACCACTAATGCAACTTTTCCCAGTAAATTCTTTTCCATAACCACATCTACCACTGTATCAATACCACTCTCAACCAATAACTTACATTTTTCCCAAAATACCGCATCAGAAATTTCATGTAAGCTTATCTGCACTAATACATTAAACTCTTTTAACCACTTAACATTTTCTTTGTCCAACAACATACCATTCGTAATCATATGTTGCTGAAACCCCTTTTCACCAGCATATTGCAATATTGAAAAAATATCAGGTCTACACAACGGTTCTCCGCCACTCCACGTCAGCTTAAACACGTTTGCGTCATTACATTTATCAATCATATCCATTACTTCTTGTAAAGACATATCCTGTTGTTCCAAAAAGCGTTTATCTTTTGCATAACAATATTCACATTCCATATTACACTTATTTGTAACGGCTACATGTACATCTAACGGTGCTGCAAACGTACTATTTCCTTCCTTTTCTCTTGTTGAAGCTTTTATTTTCACCTTTCCGTTTTCTTTCACCATAAATAAATTTATACCATGCCCTGGTTCTTCTCTTCTTTTAATTATCTCCATTGTTTTTCTCCCACGTTTCAATTATTGTAACAAACATCTTCACAACCTCATCCAGCACACCCTTTCCCTTTTCAACATCATACGTCAGTGCTTTTCCCAATACACCATTTTTTGTAATTTGATAAATATCTTTACATTCAACAATGTTTATATTAGTATCGCCTCTTTCCTGATCTTCTACTTTATCTAGTCTCACACACTGCATATCAATATATTGCAATACAGATAATTCCTGTGCTCCTGCGTGCGATATCTCATCTTTAGCAAAAAACTTCTCTCCAATCATCTCCCACCACTGATAAACCTCTATATGTTGAAATAAGGATGCACACTCTTCACAAGCTTTATTTATTGCATACCAATTAGCTCCGTGACCATTAATAATCAACAAATTTTCTATCTGCTCTTTTGCAACACTTGTAATAATATCTTTAATGTATAAATAGAAAATTTTCGGACTAATATATATAGTTCCGCAAAATGATTTGTGGATTTCACTTACTCCATATACAACCGGAAACAATGCCACAGACTTTGTATTCTGCTCTACCCTTTGCGCTAAAAATGTTGCAATAACCGTGTCTGTTCCCATACACATAAACCTAGAATGCTGTTCAAACGAACCTACCGGAAGTATCAACGTTTTAACACCTGCTATTCTATTTTTTAGTTCTTCTGTTGTTACATTTAATATATTCAACTACATCTCTCCCCAACAATTAAGCCGAAGAAACAATTTCTCCGGCTTAATTCTCAAATTATTACGACAACTTAGAATCCGCCTATACCAGACAGAACATTTGCTTCACAAGTCTCGTATTCAAAATCAAACAATTCTTCCTTCATATTTCCACCTCCTCACATAAACATCTTATTTATTGATTTTTCAATAAATTGTTTACTTTCTATGAATATACATTCTTACATCTATTCACACAAACCCGCCACTTATCCCATAAACAAAACTTTTCTATCTATTTACCATACAAATTTATAGTAAATCTCACAATGCGAAAGCACCATGACGTTTTCGGGGAATTTTATTTTCCAAAAACGTCATGGTGCTTTCATGTTACCATCGTTACAATTTTTATATTATCAAAAACACCAAAAGAAATAAAAAGGAGACCAACCAATGAAAAAAACTATTTTACTTGGACTATTTTTGTTCTTTCTTTCTCTGATTCCCTTTATTCCTTCTGATATGACTGCCAAAGACTCTCACATTCAGATATGTGAATACAGTAGTGATTGGGAATTAATTTAGATATCCTATTCAATATTTTTCCCAAAATGTCCTATATAATGCTCATTAATGCTTTCGCTAACTTTGTTTCGAAATAATCTACTCATATAGTAAGCCTGTTGTAATTGCCTTTTACACGCTTCCATGTCACACTTAGTTACCATCAGGACTTCCACTTGATTCCCAATCAATTTGGGAATCGCCGTCCCTTGTCCACAACTCAAGCAAAAACGAACACATCTTTCACTCATCTGAAGACACTTATTATAGAGTTTCATACTATTATAGATGTTGACCAGATTTGCCATTGCTGTCAGGCTCTCTGTATACCGCTCCGCTAACCCTACGGAGCTTTTTTCAAGCCAATCTAGCACTCCCTCCAGTATAGTCACAGCCTTAGAAAACGCTCTTTCTTTCGTATAGAGCACCGCAATATAGTTTAAGATTCTTACCTTATCTCTTGTTAAAAACTGCTTCCAGTACGCCTCTTCCCTCCAACGTTCGTTCTCACACTCGGCAAGCTGTTCACACACTGCCATGAATTCTTCCGCACTACACTTTTTCTGATTATAGCGGATGCAGTATTCTTCCGGCTTTAACCCCATCTGATTCCTGGGACTCTGTAGCGTTCCTTCCTTTTCCAATCCTGCTTTTAACTGTTCAAGCATCTCCTCTGCTTTGTCCCATTGGCATCGAGCAATAGCAACCCGCATCTCTCGTTTTAGTAGAATCAGTGAAAAATCCGCGGTATCAATCCCCGCATCAAAGTAATCTACTTCCGCATCCAGTTTCTGTGCCAATGCATAGTAATTCTTTGTGTTCGGTGCGCGTTTTCCACTCTCGATTCTTGAGATTGTTTCGGGAGTGCAGATTCCTTCACTCAGTTCTTCTTGCGAGATTGCTTTTTTTATCCGGTACTTTTTCAACACTTCTCCGACCAGATAGATTTCCTCATTAAAATAATACTCAGAGCGTTGTTCTATTACACTAACCTCGAATCCATAACTCTGATAGACTGACTCCAGTGCCTCCAGAGCATTCTGGTACAATCTCTCATTTTCCGCATAAATTCCTTGCTTTGCACAATACAGATATTGACGTAACAAGAATGTTAAGTCCATCAGAATCCCCTTGCTCCTTAGTAGTTCTATTGCCTTCTGACACAGGACAAAACACTCCGCATACTCTCCCCGCTCCATGAGCAACGGTGATAATACCCTTACCGCCCTTGGATACACGGAAAGCAAGGCATCCGTATCGTCATACTGTTGCTCAGAATACGACAGAATGCTTCGTAGCAGATTCTTTGCCTCATCTATCTTTCCGACAACCAGTTGTAACTCTGCCAATTTGACTAACAGCTTTATTTCCTCGATACTAAGCAGACTGCGCCCCAATTTTCCATCCTTCGGTTCCGGTATCGTAAGATGTATCGCCTCTTCCAGCCAGCCGATCGCATCAATATACGCCCCCTCTGCCTCTGCCGCTACAGAGCGCATACGATACAAAAACTGTTTCTGAAGAATCTCGTTACAGCTCAAGTCCTCTGCCTCGGGCTGAGACAGTGACTCCTTCAACGCATCTATATCCTCTTTTTCTGCCGCCTCCAGTACTAGTTTGCGCCATGCAAAATATGTATACTCTTTCGCATCCAGCATCGTAGCAATCATATCCGCAGATTTTCCCAAGCGTTGCAACAGCGCAATCAGTAACAGACGGTCCGGTACCCGTTCCCCGAGCTCATAGCGTGAAAGTGCCGCATCGGAACAGAGACCATAGCACAGTTCTTCTTGGTCTATATTCTTTTCCACTCGCAAATTATACAGAACTTTTCCGATTTGATTGGCTATTTTTTCCCCCATTCGCTACTCCCATATATAAATCCACATGTATCTTATACCAGTTTTGTGAAACCAAAATCGTTACATGATTTTGGTTTTGCGTACCAGCTCAATAAACTCCTCGTTCGTCTTCGTCTGGGCAAACATACCGATGATACGTTCCACGGCATCGTCCGATCGGATGCTGTTCAGCGCACGCCGCATCAGGAAGTTCGCTTCCATCTCCTTCGGACTCAATAGCAAGTCATCACGGCGGGTACTGGACTTAGGCAGGTCAATTGCCGGGAAGATACGCTTCTCAGACAGACTCCGGTCAAGTACGAGTTCCATGTTACCGGTACCCTTGAATTCCTCAAATACCACATCATCCATACGGCTTCCGGTCTCCACGAGTGCCGTTGCCAGTATCGTAAGACTACCGCCCTCGCGCATATTTCGCGCCGCACCGAAGAACCGTTTCGGCATATGGAGTGCTGCTGGGTCAAGACCGCCGGAGAGAGTTCTGCCGCTTGCCTGTACGGTCAGGTTGTAAGCACGGGCAAGACGGGTGATACTGTCGAGCAGGATCACGACGTCCTCTTTGTGCTCGACAAGGCGCTTCGCACGCTCGATGACCATCTCGGATACACGCTTATGATTCTCCGGAAGCTCATCAAAGGTCGAATAGATAACCTCTACCTTATCGCCCTCGATGGACTCCTTCATATCCGTTACTTCCTCCGGACGTTCATCAATCAACAGCACCAGAAGATGCATATCCGGATGATTCTGCGTAATTGCCTTCGCTATCTGCTTCAACAGTGTCGTCTTACCGGCCTTTGGCTGGGATACAATCATACCACGCTGGCCTTTGCCAATCGGTGACACGATATCCACCATACGCATCGAGATACCGCAGCCCGGTGTCTCCAGATGGATGCGCTCGTTCGGGAAAATCGGCGTCAGGTCTTCGAACTTCGGACGCTTAATCGTATCGGCAACGCTGTAGCCATTCACGCTCTGCACGTAGAGGAGCGCACCGAACTTCTCACCCTGATTCACCTTCACATTACCGCGGATGATATCGCCGGTCTTCAAGTTCAGACGGCGCACTTGAGTCGGGGCCACATACACATCGTTCTCTCCCGGAAGGTAGTTGTCACAACGGATAAAACCATAACCGTCCGGCATAATTTCGAGGATGCCTTCCTTTACCAGACCGCTGTCAAGATGTCCGGTATCCGGTCTTCGCTCCGGTCGTGTACGTTCTGCCGGATTCTGCTCCGGCTCTTTTGGTTCCGGCATTCCTCTCTCTACTTCCGTTTCTTTTACGCTTTCCTCCGCTTGTGTAATTTGGTTCGTCTCTTCCGGTTCTTTAGTTGATTCAAATTCTTTTTTGTCTTCCGTAGCGTCCTTCTCTGCATTACCATTCAGCAATGCAATCAACTCTGCCTTCTTTATCGCAGCCGGAAATTTAATCCCTGCTTCCTTTGCCGCTTCCTTCAGCTGTACCAAAGTCATTTTTTCATAATCTGCTGCCATCCTGCGCCTCCAAGATCATTAATAATAGAAATAATCCAATTCACCATAATGCTCTGTCCTTCCCAAAATAAATACATGAAACAACTGATGTGCTTCAAAAGCAACACCGATTCGAAGCATGCCGTTTGAGAAAGCAGTTATTTTGAACAAAAACAAGTGGAAAAATTGAAACACGATATGTCCATAGCGGACGGGATGCACTCATTCGTGCAAAAGAATGTTGGAATTCTAAGGACGAGGTCCTGTTACGACCATTATACACGTTTTTTCCCGCTCTGCAAGCAGATTTTTATTTGACATCTGCGACAGATTTCCGTATGATAAGAATGATTTTTTTACATATGTATGTAACACAAAAAACAAAAGGAGTATTGGCTATGAAAAAGAAATTAGGCATTGTTTTTTTCCTGCTCGTTCTGACCTTCCTGCTCACAGCATGCGGCACGACGGAAATTAACATGAACGACTACGTAGACGTTACCTTCAATGGTTATGAATACGTGGGCTATCCGAGCAGTGAAGTTGACATCCAGAAGATGATGTTAGACAACGAGGACAGCTTCGGTTTTGACCGTAAAGCGCTCAAGAAATCTCCGGGCGAAGATGTTCTGGAAGATCTGGAAGAGGCGCTCATCATCTACTTCGATTCCTACAACGAATTGAAGAATGGCGATAAAGTCGGTTACAACTGGCTTGTTGATGAAGACACGCTTGCAGAGATTGAAGAAGAGTACAAAGTCACCTTCCTTTATGAAGATGCTGATCTCACAGTATCCGATCTGGAACCGTTGACCGAACGTAACATCTTTGAGTATATGGACATCGAATTTGACGGACGTGACGGAGATGGTTACATGTCTTACCTCTATATCGATGATTACTATATTAAGGACCAGCTGGTTATCTCCAAGTCAACCGGTCTGAGCAACGGTGATGTCATCACGCTTACGATTCCGGATACACTGATTAGTGACTATCGTTGGCAGGGCTACAATCTCGTTCCGGCTTCCATCGAATGCACCGTATCCGATTTGTCCGTACCGGAAGAAGTCGATGCATTCAGCGGCGTTGAACTATATTTTTATGGCAGTTCTCCTTACATCACTGTCGATGTAGAAACCTGGTATTCAGACTATAATTTCTATTATGAATACGATGATTCCGGATACTTTGCAAACGGTGATACCATTACCATCACCATTCCGGAATACAGTATCGAAGAAGCACTGGATTACTACAATATCATCCCGAAAGAAACTTCCAAGACCTTTACCATCAGCGGTCAGCCGGTTATGATTATGTCTCTGAGCGATGCAGACGAATCTGCATGGACCGAATTGTATTCCAATTACGAAACGTCTCTTGCAGATTCCATCTCTTCCGGATGGGAGAAACCGGAATCCATGCAGTCCGTAACTGCCATCGGTCATGCAATCGCAGTCGAAGATGTTTCCTGGGCTCCGGACAGTTACGCTTTCACTTTCTATGAAGTAACCGTAGGTCAGGAGGATTCCGATCCGTTCAGCTATTACTATTATGTACAGCACGAAAACCTGCAGCTGGAGTCAGACGGAACGCTGTACACAGATTATGACTCCGAGCCTTACGGCTACGCTTTCTGGGGCAGTGCTTATGGCGATTGCTTCATCCGCGATGATTTATATTACATCGGATTCCAGACCATCGATGAGTTGTTAAATGCAACTGTTTACGAATACCAGAACAGTGGTTACATCACAGATTACATCCTCAATACACCGTCCGAAGATGCGGAGGACGAAACTGCAGACGACGAAGTTGCAGAAGGCGACGCTACCGCTGAAGCCACCGATCCAACGGCAGACTTTGAGTTCTGCTACAGTTTCAAGCGCGACGGTGAATATGTAGACGGTTATTACATGGTAGACGGCTACGCATATCGCGATGATGGCGACGGCGTTACCTATGGATATTTTGATGAAAACAGTGAATTCCAGAGAATGGGCTACAAGAGTTATAATGAGGGCGAGAATTAATTACGCCGGAATTCATCGATACGGAGGAGTTCATGTCAACTGAGACCAAACAATTATACAAGTTAATCATACTTTATATGCTCGACCATGTTGAATACCCGCTTTCTAACAGCCGTCTGACGGAGTTTTTCGGTGAAAAGCAGTATGCACCGTACTTCAACGTACAGCAAGCATTAGCAGAGCTGGTCGAAGACAATTACGTCTCAGCCGATAAGACCCGCAACACCACCCGGTACAGCATTACACCGGCCGGAAGCCAGACCCTTACCCTGTTTTTAAAAGACATCTCCCCGGATATCTGCAACGATATCCGGGATTACCTCAAAGAAAACAGTATCTCCATCCGGGAAGACTGCGCTTACCCTGCCGACTATACCCCGCTGGAAAACGGTGAATTCAAAGTACGGCTACGCATCTTAGAACGCAGCCAGCCCATCTTCGAACTCCACCTGTACGTTCCAACAAAAGAAGCTGCAGAACGCGTCTGCAGCAACTGGGATAAAAAAAATGCGGATATCTACCGCCTTACCGTAGAGAACTTGTTACCGGAAGCCTGATGTCAAATAATAAAGAGCCGTGATCCACGGCTCTTTTCTTTATTGCTCTGTAACAACCTCCTGAGTCACCAACCCCTCAATCAACGCCCAGATTTCTTCGGCCCCCTGCTTCGTCATCGCAGAGAACGGAATCAATGTCGTACTCGCCGGGGCCTTCAGGCTCTTGCGAATCATATCGGTCTGCTTCTTCACCTGCCCGCGGCTAATCTTATCTAGCTTCGTTGCGATAATCACCGGGCGCAGGCCTTTTGCACAAATCCATTCATACATCTGCTTGTCATTTGCTGTCGGCTCGTGTCGGATATCCACCAGCAAAAAAACACACTTCAACTGTTTTGAGCCCATCAGATAACGCTCGATCATCTTGCCCCATTTTGCCTTTAATTCTGCCGATACCTTGGCATATCCGTATCCCGGCAGATCAACAAAATAAAACTCATCGTTGATATGATAAAAGTTAATCGTCTGGGTCTTACCCGGCTGACTTGAAGTACGCGCAAAAGACTTTCGGTTCAAAAGTCCGTTAATCAAGGAAGACTTTCCGACATTTGACCGTCCTGCAAATGCTACCTCCGGTTGTAGATTCACCGGCAAGGTACTGGTGATTCCGCAAACTGTTTCCAATTCCATTTTCTTAAGTTTCATATACTACCACCAATCTGAGAACAACCTTCATTCTCACACTCTTACTGCTTATTTCGCGCAAAATGCCGTTTCCAGTACTTCTTCCATCGTACTTACATACACAATAGTCATGCCGTCCAAAATCTCTTCTGCCACCTCTGCCACATCCTTACGGTTTTTCTCCGGCACAAGCACGGTGCGGATTCCAATGGTTTTCGCAGCAAGAATCTTTTCCGTCAGACCTCCGATCGGCAGGACACGGCCGCGCAGGGTAATCTCGCCGGTCATTGCGATATCACCGCGCACTTTTTTTCCGGTAATCGCGGACAGCATCGCCGTCGCCATTGTAATGCCGGCAGACGGACCATCCTTCGGCACCGACCCCTCCGGAATATGGATATGAAGATCGGTTGTTTCAAAGTATTCCTTCTCGATACCGTACTTCTCAGCCACAGAACGGATATAACTGATACCGGCACGCGCCGATTCTTTCATCACATCGCCCAATTGTCCGGTCAATTCGAAATTTCCTTTGCCCGGCATCGTATTGACTTCAATCTGCAAGGTCGTACCGCCCACGCTGGTCCATGCCAGTCCACGTACGATCCCCACTTCATTCGCAAGCTTTTCTTTCTCTACAACATATTTTACGGTTCCGAGATAATGTTCCAGATTCTTCGGGGTTACACTGATTTTCGTTTCCAGCGTCTCGCCCTCGAGCAGTTCTCTCGCTGCTTTTCTGCACACCTCACCAATCCGACGTTCCAGACTACGTACGCCGGCCTCCTTGGTATAACCAAGCACCATCGCTTCCAATGCTTTTTCGGAAAAGCTAAGCTGCTTTGCCATCAGACCGTTTTTCTTCAACTGTTTCTGCACGAGATGTTTCTTTGCAATATGTACTTTTTCATTGAGGGTATAACTATTTACCTCGATGATTTCCATACGGTCAAGGAGCGGACGCGGTATCGTCTGCACCGAATTCGCTGTTGCAATGAACAATACCTGCGACAAATCCAGCGGTATCTCTACGTAGTGATCCACAAAGCGACTGTTCTGTTCCGAATCCAGTACTTCTAAGAGTGCCGAAGAAGTATCACCCTTGTAATCACTGCTTACCTTATCAATCTCGTCCAGAAGAATCAACGGATTGTTAACACCGGCATTCTTTAACGCAGTCGCCAGTCTTCCGGGTAATGCGCCTACATAGGTGCGCCGATGTCCGCGGATTTCTGCTTCATCGCGTACGCCGCCAAGACAGATGCGCACATAGCGTTTGCTCAGGGACTTTGCAATGGATCTTGCGATGGAGGTCTTACCGGTTCCGGGCGGTCCCACCAGACACAAGATCGGACTTTCACCCTTGGCGGTCAGGCTGCGGACAGCCAGAAATTCCAACACTCTGTCTTTCACCTTCTCCAAGCCATAATGCTCATCCTCTAATATCTTCTTGGCACGCTTCAGGTCCAGACGGTCCGGATCGGTCTTATTCCACGGCAGTGCCAGCAAAGTCTCGATATAGCCGCGGGATACCGCACTTTCGGACGAACTGCCGGAAATACGGCGGAAATGCTTGATTTCTTTTCGGATTTTCTCTTTCACAGATTCGTCCGCATCCAGTGCTTCGCACTGTTCCAGATATACGTCGGCATCGGCAACCGTATCACTCTCTCCGAGTTCTTCACGAATCACCTTCATCTGCTCGCGCATGATATATTCTTTTTGATTCTTGTCTACTTTTTTCTGCACCTTTGACTGCAGGTCTTTCTTGATATGAAGAATCTCTATTTCGTTTGTCAGGATAGATGCCACGCGCTGGTAACGCTCCGCAAGCCCTTCTGCATCCAGGATGCTCTGCTTGTCTTCGAGCTGAATCGGAATCTGTACCGCAACGCTGTCAAGGAGCTGTTCTAAATCCTCAATCTGTTGTAACTGCTTATACACTTCTTTCCCGAGTTTTTGATTCTCCTGTGCATAAGTTTCCAGCAATTCCTTCATTGTGCGAACCATCGCTTCCTGTTCCAACATCGGAACACTGTCCATATCTTCATGCTCCGGTCTTACCTCACACATATAGAAAGGATTTCGGGTCAAGATATCATCCAGGATTGCACGACGTACACCATATACCAAGACTCGGAGTACCTGCCCCGGAAGCTTAATCATCTGTTTCACGACTGCGATGGTACCCGTAACGTACAAGTCCATCCGGTCCGGTTCTTCTGCATCGGGGTTCTTCTGGGCAATCAAAAATACCTGTTGCTTTGTCTTCATCGCAACCTCGACCGCCTTAATATTGGCAGGATTGCTGATATCAAAATGAATCAACATTCCGGGCATAATAACGGTGTTCTTCAATGCCACCATTGGCAGTTGCACAATACTTTCCATCTGTTACTCCTTCACAACATCATATCTCTTCCGTGTTTTTTCAGTCTCTGATGTTTTCTTCTGTGAAAAAAGAGTCCGCTTACGGACTCTTTTTAGTTTTATGCGCTTTCGCTTGTGTTCTTCCGTGCGGTATTACTACCCATGGGTTTTCTTCTTACATTTTTCTCGCCACGCACCAGCTCCGGTTTGGTCTTACCATCCACAGAGTCTGCTGTCACGATACACTTTACAACGTCCTCTTCGCTCGGTACTTCGTACATTGCATCCATCATCAAAGCCTCCATGATGGCACGCAATCCTCTCGCACCGGTCTTCCGTTCAAAGGATAATTTTGCAATCTTTTTTAATGCCTCTTCTTCAAACTCAAGTTCTACATCCTCAAGTTCAAACAATCTCGCATACTGTTTAGTCAATGCATTCTTCGGCTCTGCCAGAATACGCACCAGCGCATCCTCCGTCAGCATATC